>DATGWB010000145.1:0-4480 GCA_035299725.1 Thermoplasmata archaeon | reverse complement strand
CGTCGAGAAGATCATGGCCCCTGCCACCTGGAGCGGGAAGTACGAGGGATCCGAGATCAGGTGCAAGAAGTAGAGGAAGAAGAAAGGCTGCAGGAGCGGGACGATCGCCGCGGCCGGGCTCCGCCAGATCCACCGCCATCCGATGAGGCCCCAAGCCGCGAGCACGTGGCCTTTCTGCGGTTGCGCCGCCAAGTTGACTTCGACGGCCATCGTCAGCGCTCCCGGGCCATCCTCCGGGCCCAGTAGATTCCGAAGACGAACAGGGCGACGGATTCCACCGCGAGGGCGGCCGCGGCGAGGATTGCTTCGTTCCCGCTGATCGTCTCGAGACCGGCCACACCGTTGACGAGCACCGCGGCCCCGCTCGTCGGGAGGAGCAGAACGGCCGACCGCCACTCGACCGGGACGAACCGAATCGGGTAGAACACGGGCGGCACGATGCCGAAGAGATTCGTCAGGAGGGCCGAGTACGGCCAAATGGTCTTCATGTCCTTGAAGAGGGTCGACACGACGTAGCCGATCGTCGACGACACCGCCCACACGGCCAGGAGGCAGGCCGCCAGGACCAGCCACGCGAGGATGGACAGCGGATGCAGGATCTCCAGGATGGCGAGGACGAACAGACTGGGGGGCAGGTACGCGACGAGCATCCCTCCCGCGATGCCGACGAAGTACGCCTCGGGGGAGAGCGGGCTCGCGTGGTAGAGCTCGTTCAACTTGTGGTCGATCCGGATGTACGCCGCCTCGTTCAGGACGCGCTGTCCGATCAGGAACATCGAGTAGACGAGCGAGCCGATGAGCGTCACGGCGATCAGGTCCGGCGCGAGGATCGCGACGAAAATCAGCAAGGCGCCCGGCGTCAGCGTCCCCGTGACGATCGCGAGCCACTCGTGGAACTGGACCCGGATCTCCGTTGCGAGGAAGACGCCTGTGCCGCCCCATCGAAGTCCGAAAGCCATTCGATCACTCCGCATCGATTGACCGACCGACGATCGTGAGGAACGCTTCCTCCAGCGTCACCGGACCCACGGTGGCGGAGAGGTGCTCGCGCAACGCGACGTCCATGATCTCGTGGACCCGCCCCGGTTCCGTGATCACGTGCAATGCGTTCCCCTCTTCGACGCTCTCGCCGAAGGAGGCGAATTGCGCCCGATGGTTGCCTCCGTTCTCGATCGAGACGCGCAACGTGCCGCCGATCTGCCGCTTCGCCCTCTCCGCGGTCCCTTCGAACAGGATCGCGCCTTCCTCGACGATGTACAGCCGTTCCGACAGCGCCTCGGCTTCGTCGAGGTAATGCGTCGTCAGGAGGACCGTGCACCCCTTTCGCGTGAGGTCCCGTAGGACGTCCCACACGGCGCGTCGGGCGAACGGGTCGAGTCCGATCGTCGGCTCGTCCAGGAACAGGAGGGGGGCCTCCGTCGCCAACACCGTCGCGACCATCGCTCGCTGCTTCTGCCCGCCCGACAACGTCACGGAAAGACGATCCGCCACATCCTCGAGGCCCATTTTCTCCAGCGAAACTTCGGTCCGCGCCTTCGCCTCCTCGCGCGGCAGCCCGCGCGCGCGGAGGTAGCAGTACACCTGCTCCCGCGGCGTGAGGTGGAAGAACGGCTTTCCCTCCTGGGGCACGACGGCGATGAGGGGCCTCACCGTTTCCGGCGTGCTCACGACATCGTGGCCGAACACCTCGATTCGTCCGGACGTCGGGATGAGCAAGGTCGAGGCGATCCGAAGGAACGTCGTCTTGCCGGCGCCGTTGCGGCCGAGCAATGCGATTCGTTCGCCTCGCCGAAGGACGAGGGAGACGCCTCGCAAGGCCTCGACGTCGGGCGAGCCCCGACCACGGTACACTTTCCGCACGTCGACGGCGCGCAGCGCCTCCGGGGGCACGGGCCGGAGCAAGCGGAGGCTGCGTATAAAACTAGATTCCGTTCAGTTCGATCCCTCGAAGCCGGGATGCCCGCCTCTCTCGAACATCGCAAACGCCGCTTTCGATGGAGTCCTAGTCCTGCAGCCACAGACCCATGAGGATCTCGTCCTCGTACGAGCCGCGGATGAGCACGTGGCGGCGGCTGGTGCCCTCGCGCTCGAAGCCGAGGGACTCGTACAAGCGGCGCGCCCGATCGTTCGACCCGAAGACCGCGAGTTCGGCCTTCTTGAAACCGCGGGCGCGCATCCACTCGAGGATTCGCTCCATCAGGATGCGCCCGAGGCCGACCTCCCGCCACCCATCGCGGATCGCGATCCCGATCCCTCCAACATGATGGGTCTTCGCGTACCGCCCGCCGTGGCAGTCCGCCGAGCCGATCGACTCTCCGTGCGCGTCGGCGACGAACAGGACCGTCCGCACTCCATCGAAGGTCCCGAGCCATTGCCGCTCCTCGTCGAGGTTCGGACCGACCTCATCGATCAGGATGTAGACGTCCTCGCGCCCGATGAGATTCACGTTCCGGAGGAGCGACTCCGCATCGCCGAGGCGGGCCGGTCGGACGACGACCTTCCGACCGTCCTTGAGGGTGACCTCTTCGGCCCGCATCGGGTCGGCCATGAATGTCACAGCGGGAACTTGTCGAGCATCTCCGGCCGGCGGCGCTCGCCGCTCGCGAGGAACGCGTCCATCTGCTCCTTCAGCTGGGGCGTCAGCTCCGCGAAGACGTCGGTGAAGAGCGTCTCGATCGGAGGCGGCGGGCTTCGCTCGACCTCCTTGATCGTCGCCTGCAGGAGGTCTTCGAGCTCGACCCGAAGCTTGTCTTCGGACTCCTTCGACCACAGCCCCTTGAGCTCGAGGTACTTCCGCATCCGTTCGATCGGATCGCGCTTCGCCCACGCGTCGACCTCGTCCTTCGAGCGATACCGCGTCGGGTCGTCGCTTGAGGAGTGCGGCCCCATGCGATACGTGACCGCCTCGATCATCGTCGGGCCGCCGCCGCTCCGCGCCTTGTCCGCGGCCGCCTTCGTGACCGCGTAGACCGCGAGCAGATCGTTCCCGTCGACACGGACGCCGTCGAAGCCGTACGCCAAGGCCTTCTGTGCAAGGGTCTTCGAGGCGGTCTGGCGGGAGACCGGGACGGAGATGGCCCACTGGTTGTTCTTGCAGAAGAAGATTGTCGGGGTCTTGAAGACGCCCGCGAAGTTCATCCCGGCGTGGAAGTCGCCCTCGCTCGTCGCGCCGTCGCCGAAGTACGTGAGCGTGACGATGTCCTCCTTGCGGATCTTCGCGGCCCACGCCGCGCCGACCGCCTGCGGGATCTGCGTCCCCACCGGGCTGGAGACCGGCACATAATTGATGTCGCGGGCCCCGTAGTGGTTCGGCATCTGCCGGCCTTGTTGCGGATCCTGCGCGTTGCCGTACGCCTGGGCGATCAGCGTCGCGACGGGGAAGCCGCGCCAGAGGGCGGCCCCCGGCTCCCGATACGCCGGGAACACCCAGTCCCGCTTCTCGAGGGCCATCGCGCTGCCCACCTGGGCCGCCTCCTCTCCGGTGCTTGGAACGTAGAATCCGATCCGCCCTTGCCGCTGGAGGGAGAGCATCCGGTTGTCCAAGGTGCGAACGAGGACGAGGTGTCGGTAGGCGCGCTTCAGGAGGTCCGGCGAGACCCTCGGCTCGAGCTTCGAATCGTACGTGCCATCGGCGTCGATGATCCGGAGAAGCCCCTCTTCCGCCGTGCCCTCACCCCGCCGGAACCCGCTTCCGCTCCCGAAGAACCTTCTCCAAGAAGAATTCACCGGCGCGATACGACGACCGCACGAGCGGTCCCGCGGCGACGTAGGCGAATCCCATCGATTCCCCGGCCACGCGAAGCTCGTCGAACACCGCCGGGGGCACGTATTCCTGGACGGCGAGGTGCCAGGTGCTCGGGCGCAGGTACTGGCCCACGGTCACGATGTCCACCCCGTTCGCGCGGAGGTCTCGCATCGCCGCGAGCACTTCCGCTCGCGTCTCGCCGAGGCCGAGCATGATCGAGGACTTTGTGAACAGCTCGGGTCGCATCTCCTTCGCGCCCCGCAGGACCTTCAGGCTCTGCGCGTAGCCTGCGCGGCGGTCCCGGACCGTGCCTTGCAACCGCTCGACCGTCTCGATGTTGTGATCGAGGACATCGACGCCGGAATCGACGATAACGCGGACCGCCTCAAGGTCGCCCTGAAAATCGGGAATGAGCGTCTCGACGAGCATGTCGGGGCGCCGGGCTTTGATTTCGCGGACCGTTTTCGCGAAGTGTCCCGCGCCGCCATCCGCGAGGTCGTCGCGGTCCACGGACGTGAGGACCACATAAGTGAGATCCATCTCGGCCAGGGCCATCGCGACTTTCTTCGGCTCGTCGAGGTCGAGCACGCCGTGGGGGTTGCCGGACGTCACGGCGCAGAAACGACAGCCTCGAGTGCATGTGTCTCCCATCAACATGATCGTCGCGGTGCCGCCGCCCCAGCACTCCCAGACGTTCGGGCAATGGGCCTCCTCGCACACGGTGTGGAGATCCAG
>DATGWB010000144.1:0-21243 GCA_035299725.1 Thermoplasmata archaeon | reverse complement strand
TCCGTTCCCGGCGTATATCCATCGAGGACGTCCTCCGCGAAGTGCGTGAGGCCGAGGATCGCGGCCACCGTTCCAACGGCGTGCAACCCGCTCAACAGGACGATCACGCGGGCGTCGTTCCAGGGGTTGCGGACCTTCGCGATGAGGCCGACTTGCTCGTCCGCGTACGGCCGCTTCGTGCGGGAGGACTCCATCCGCCATACCTGCCTCCAGTCGAAGTTCACCGCGAGGTGCGGGTTCAGATCCATCGTGATGATGTTCGCAACCGGCCCGCCGACGAGGATCATGTCCTCCTTTCCCGCCCCGAGCGCCTTGACCTCGGTGTCGAGGCGGACCACCAAACCCTTCGGCGGAGCGAACAGACGACCAAGGAAGAACCCCAGTTCGACCGCATACGGCGAGTCGCGGGCGGTCGTGTTGAACGGGCCGTGCGTGTACGGCGATCCGACCACGATCGAGCCGTCGAACACGCCGTCGCGGGTGAATTCCTCGAGGAAGCGGGTGACGACTCCGGCGTGAGGAAGCATCGGAGAGGCGACCGGACTCCCGCGACCCTTGAGGACGATCGCGAAGGCCTCCGCGGTGGGCGCCAAGATGCGGGCGGACGCACCCCGTTTGGGCTCCTCTCGAAGGAGCTCCAGGAGGCCCGCGGCCTCGAGCCGCCGGACGTGGTAGTAGACCTTCTGTTCGTGGACCTTGAGCCGCTCCGCCAACGCGTTCGGATAGTCGGGTGTCTTCGCGAGCTCCTGCAGGATGCGCCACGCGAGCGGCGAGGCCAACGCCGCCACCTGGTTCGGTTGATCGAGGATCTCGACCTCGCGACCCACTGTGCCGCGCGAGGTCTCCTCAACGAGCCAACGTCGGACCACAGTCTTCGAACGACCTCATTCTATTAACGCTTTTGTAATGGTTATCCAAAAGTTGTAGATGCATTTATAACACCCGTCGGACCTCACGTCGAGTCATGTCGGATCGCCGGCTCGTCCTCCCCCCTTCTGAACCGATGGAATCATACGGACAACTCGGCCCGCAAGGGATATACGCGTCGCGGCCGGGATGGGGAGCCGGCCGGAATTCCCGGCAGGTGGATTGCGCATGAAGGCCGTCATCCTCGCCGCGGGGGAAGGCGCCCGGATGGGTCCCTTCACCGCGTCGGTCCCGAAAGTCATGATCCCCGTGGGGAACCGCCCCCTCCTGGAATACGTCGTGCAGGCCCTCGCCGACAATGGCGTGCGGGACCTGATCTTCATCGTCGGCTACCGCCGGGAACGGATCCAGTCGCACTTCCAGGACGGCAAGTCATTCGGGACTCACATCACCTACGTCACGCAGACGAAGCAACTCGGGACGGCCCATGCGATCTGGGAAGCCCGCGGACATCTCGAAGACCCGTTCATCGTCCTGAACGGGAGCAACATGGTCGACGGGCGGTTCGTCGAGGACCTCCTCGCCGCGGCACCGAAACCGGCCGTGCTCATCACGCAGAGCGAGCGACCGCAGAGCTATGGCGTCGTCACGGTCCGAGGGAAGGAGCTCGTCGCGATCACGGAGAAACCGGCGGAGGTCATCTCGAACCTCATCAACACCGGGGCCTACGCCCTCGACTCCCGGATCTTCGACGAAATCGAGCGCCTCGCAAAGGAGGGGAAACACGATCTGCCAAGCGCCGTCTCCACGCTCGGGAAGCGCACCTCGATCGCGGCGATACCCACGGAAGGCACGTGGGTCGACGCGCTGTACCCCTGGGACTTGCTGCGCCTCAATGCGACGGCCCTGAAGACGACGGCCGAACGCCGCGCGGGCACGATCGAACCATCGGTGACGATCCGCGGTCGCGTGACCATCGGCGACGGATGTGTGATTCGCTCCGGCGCGTACCTCCAGGGGCCGCTGTCGATCGGCGCCGGATCGGAGATCGGCCCGAACGCGGTCCTTCTGCCCTCCACCAGCCTTGGGAAGAACGTCCGCATCGGCGCTTTGACGACCGTGGCGAACTCGATCCTCATGGACGACGTCATCCTGGGACCTGCGAGCGTCGTCCAGGAGTCCGTGATCGGTTCTGGCGTCGTGGCCCGGGCGGGCTTCCTCGCCGCGTCTGGCCCCGGGGACGTGAACATCGAAGGTGCGTGGCATTCCGTGGCCCAGATCGGCGCGCTCATCGGCGAGGACGTCGAGATCGCGAACGGCGTGAGCGCCGCGGCCGGAACCGTCGTGAACGAACGCGCGCGCGTCGAGTCGGGAGCGAAACTCCGCGGAACGATCCCCTCGGGAGCGGTGGTCCTGTAGATGTGCGGGATCGTCGGGTACGCGGGCCGCCGCGACGCCCTGCCGATCCTGCTCGACGGACTCAAGCGCCTCGAATATCGCGGATACGACAGCGCCGGCGTCGCGATCGTGGGCAGCGCGCTCCAGGTCATGAAGGACAAGGGATTCATCGCGAACCTCGAGGCCCAGCTTCCCCCGTTGAAGGGATCGACCGGCCTCGCCCACACGCGTTGGGCGACCCATGGCGCGCCGTCGAAGGTGAACGCGCATCCGCACGTCGACTGCACCGGCAAGATCGCCCTGGCCCACAACGGGATCATCGAGAACTACGCCAGCTTGCGCGAAAAGCTTCAGGCCCGCGGCCATAAGTTTGTGAGCCAGACGGACACGGAGAGCCTGGTCCACCTCATCGAATCGTATTACGACGGCGACCTGGAGGCCGCGATCCGCCAGGCCCTCGGCGACGTCCGCGGGTCGTACGCCATCCTGGCCGTCCACGCGGACGAACCGGGCAAGGTGATCGGCGCCCGGAACGAGAGCCCGCTCGTCGTCGGCATCGGCGCGGACGAGAACTTCCTGGCTTCGGACGTGCCGGCCCTCCTGCGATACACGGACCGTGTGGCGTACGTGATGGAC
Organism: Thermoplasmata archaeon; assembly: GCA_035299725.1. GTDB lineage: Archaea > Thermoplasmatota > Thermoplasmata > RBG-16-68-12 > RBG-16-68-12 > RBG-16-68-12. Next base: position 18,342 of record DATGWB010000144.1, on the reverse strand, counting down.
CGCGAGATGGTCGTGATCACCCCGAAAGGCGTGACGATCAAGGATCTCGAGGGCCACATCGTGAAACGCGAGCCGCAGCGCATCACGTGGTCTCTCGAGGACGCGGAGAAGGGAGGCTTCGAACACTTCATGCTGAAGGAGATCCACGAGGCGCCGCAGGCGATTCACGAGACGCTCCTTGGCCGCCTCGCGAACCTGGAAGTGGACGGCTTCCTCAGCGAGGGCGTGACGAGCGTCAAGCTCGTGGCCTGCGGGACATCGTACCACGCGGCCCTCGTCGGGAAGTACGTCATCGAGGAGCTCGCGCGGATCCCGGCGTCCGCGGAACTTGCGTCAGAGTACCGATACAGCCAGGGCGCGACGGAGCGGCCGCTCGTCCTCCTGATCTCGCAGAGCGGCGAGACCGCGGACACCCTCGGTGCGGCGCGGGAGGCGCGTCGCCGCGGCTGCAAGACCCTCGCGATCTGCAACGTCATCGGCTCGAGTCTCTCCCGCGAGGTCGACAAGACGATCTACACACGGGCGGGCATTGAGATCGGCGTGGCTGCGACGAAGACGTTCATCGCGCAACTCGTCGTCCTCTACTTGATTGCGTTGAAGCTCGGCCAGGACCGCGGGACACTCGGGTACGACGAGCTCGACCGCCTGAAGGATCAGCTGCGGTCCCTCCCGCGGGCGGCGCAGTATGTGCTGAACAAGGCGGACGAGATCCGAGCCCTCGCCCAGAAGTACGGGGCCGATGCGAAGGACATGTTCTACATCGGGCGCCACGCGAACTACCCGGTCGCGATGGAAGGGGCCCTGAAGATCAAGGAGATCTCGTACATCCACGCCGAGGCGTACGCGGCGGGAGAACTGAAGCACGGACCGCTCGCCCTCCTGACGTCCTCGACGCCGGTCATCGCGGTCGTGGCCCAGGACCCGACCTACGAGAAGATGCGATCGAACGTGGGCGAGGTGAGCGCGCGCGGCTCCCCCGTTCTGGCAATCGGCACGGAAGGAGACAAGGAGCTCCGGAAGTTCGTCGACGACGTGATCGAGATTCCATCGCTCCCATGGATCTTCTCGCCCGTCCCGGTCAGCGTGGCCTTGCAGCTCTTCGCCTACGAAGCGGCGCGGATCCGCAACTGCCCGATCGACAAGCCGCGGAACCTCGCGAAGAGCGTGACGGTCGAATAGGACCACGGGCGGGCGCAGGAACCTTTATCGAGTCTCCATCGCCATCCCGACCTCGGAGGGAGTTTTTGGACGAGCCCAGCCGGAGTCCGCCGGAATTGCAGTATCAACCGCCGCCGATGATGCCACCGCCACGGCGGCGAGGAGGCATTTCCCCAAACAGCCTGGTCCTGGTGGTCGGGTTGTTCATTGGCGTGCTCATCTTCGCGGGGACCCTGTCGTTTCACGCGACGCTCCTGATTCCCGTCCCGTGCACCGGGTGCACCCCGACCACCGACCCCGCGCTCATCGCCTATCGGGACACGATCCGGATCCTCGCCTGGGTGTCCGTGGTGACGATGGACTTGGCCGTGTCGTTCTCCGTCGCGATGGCCTGGATCGCGGGTGGATCTCGAGGCGAACTCTCGGAGGGGACGCGACGGGGGATCTTCCTCTTTGCGACCGTCTTCCTTGTGGTGTGGCTCGTCTTCTCTTGGGCCCAGTACACGATCTTCCGAGGCATCATCTCAATCCCGTGATCGAACCGGTACCGCGAGGAGTGCGTTCGAACTCCTATCGGGCAGGCTCCGGCACATCGACGTAGGTCGCCCGGACGACTTCCGAGTCTCGCCAGCCGCCTTCCAGAGGCAGGACAGGCCTCGTCTCGGATAAGTGGGACGATCATCGACGGGCGGCGGTCTGGATGAACTTGATCACTTTGATCCCCTTGATTCGGCGGAGTTGGGCGATGAGCTCCTTCAGCCGGGCGGTCGATCCTTCCGCGACGAAGATCTGAAGGCACTCCGCTTCGTCGAGGTGGGTGTGAAGCATCGTGCGGATTTCGTCGAAGCGGTGTTGGAGCATCGCGAGGTCCGCGCGTGGATTCCCCTTCTCGTAGATGACCGCGAGGATGACAGAGGCTTCACCACCCTCTCTGCCCCATTCTGTGACGTCGATGAACTCCCGCAGCGCCTCGCGGACCGCTTCGCTCCGACTGCGATACCGGCGCCTCTGGGCCACGTCGTCGAGGCTCCGGAGAATCGAGTCGTCCATGCTAACGCTGACAATCGGCATGCTACTAAGAACCACGCACCCTGTACTTGAGGTTTATTAAGACCGGACAAATTCTTAAATAACGCCATCGAATGGGCCGCGACGCATGGTCGCCCGCCCTCCTTCGCCGAGTCCAACCCGCGACACCGCCGCTGGGGCAGACGTCCTCCAGGTTGCGAACCTCGGGGTTCGATTGGATCACGTCCCGATTTTGGAAGACGTCAGTTTCCGCGTAAGGAGAGGGACCACGCTCGCCATCGTCGGCCCGAACGGCGCCGGGAAGACGACCCTTTTCCGCGTCCTCCTCGGGCTCGTGCCACACACCGGGACGGTCACCTGGTCCGAGCCTGTTCGGATCGGATATGTTCCGCAGAACTTCGTGGTGACAGATGTGCCGATCACCGTCCGCGACTTCCTCGGCCTCAAAGGCGGGGCGGGCTTCGAAGAGTCACTCGCCGCGGTCGGTCTCGGAAGCGCGGTCCTCCCGAAGCGGCTTGACGTTCTGTCGGGAGGAGAGATGCAGCGCGTCCTCATCGCATGGGCCGTCCTCGATCGGCCGAATGTCCTCCTCTTCGACGAGCCGACCGCCTCGGTAGACATCGGCAGCGAAGACACGCTCTATGAGAGCCTCAACCGCCTGGAGAAGGAAACGAACATCACGGTCTTTCTGATCACGCACGATATCCACATCGTCTCCCAGTATTCCGACGCGGTCTTGGCCCTCAATCGGACGGTCCGATTCTTCGGCGCATCGAGCCGATTCTCGGAGCCCGATCTCTTGATGGAAATTTTCGGGAGCGGTGCGGGCCTCGCCGAGCACAAGCACGACTTTGGAGTCCGGGGATTCCGATGACCGAATCGGCGGCATACAGCCTCGTCGCGGGGGTCTTCATCGGGTTCGCGGCGGGCTACGTCGGATCCCTCATGGTCCTGAAGCGGATGGCCCTCGTCGGCGACGCACTCTCCCACGTCGCCTTGCCCGGCCTTGCCCTCGGAATCCTGTTCAACTTCAATCCGTTCCTCGGTGCGTTCGCGTTCCTGTTCGCCGCGGCAATCCTTACGTGGTACATCGAAAAGACGACGCGGTTGTTCCCCGAATCAATCGTCGGCGTGTTGTTTGTGACGGCCCTCGCCGTGGGGATTCTGATCACCCCGCAGGTCGACCTCTTGGAAGCGCTCTTTGGCGACATCACGACGGTCACTCTGGGGGACGCGCTCCTCGCGGTCGCGATTTCGGTTCTCGTCGTCGTCGTCTCGCGGCTCGTGTACCGGCGAGTCGTCCTGAGCATGCTGTCCGAGGAACTCGCCCGGTCGACCGGGGTCAACGTGGCCCTCGTCAACTTCGTCTATCTGCTTCTGGTGACCGTCGTCGTCGCGGTCGGAATTAAGATCGTCGGTACAGTCCTCGTTGGGGCACTCGTCATCGTGCCCGCCGCCGCGATGAAAAACGTCAGCCGAAGTCTCTCCTCCTACGCGCTGCTCAGCGGTCTCACCGGGATCGCGAGCGCTGGGTCCGGAATCCTCCTGGCCAATTACCTCCGTTTGCCCGCGGGGCCGCTCGTCGTGACAGTTGGGACCGTGATCTTCGCGGGCGCCCTCGTTGCCGGATGGATCGCCTCCCGATCTTCGTCTACGGCCCCTCGCTCTTGACGGTCACTCGCTCCGTCCAGCGTCGCGGTCCAGCTGCCGGTCCTCGCACTCGGCGAGAGAAGGGATGAAGACGCCCGCTTGACCGTTTCTCTTGCGTGGGACATGTCGTCTCGCCTGTTCGAAACGCGCAGACGATGACGCCACCGTCAGGGCGGAACCCCGGCGCCCGCGTGACGCAGCGCCTGCCTGCCCTTTTATCCGAGACGGTGCTATTTCCACACGACTTCGGGATGGAAAGATGGTCGACGATACGAATCTGGATGTCGCGATTCACCACGTCGAGCGGGTTCTCGCGGACCAGCTGAATTCCGTGAACAGCCTCTCCAACAAGGCGAGTGTCGCGCTCGGCTTCGTCGTCACCGTGTTCGGAGCGCTCTTCAGTCTGAGCCGCGACGCAGTTCACGCGCACCTGGTGGCGGCGCTGTTCTCGGCGGGATTCCTCGTCGTCTCGGCCATCCTGTTATCCTCATCCTACTTGGTGACAAGGTACGATGATCCACCGAATCCAGTCGAGCTGCTTCGACTCATCGACGAGGATCCGGAGCTTCTCAAGAAGACCATACTCGCGCACCTGGCGCAGGCCCATACCAGGAATGAAGGAACGATATCCGAACGGTTTCGGTATTTGAACGAAGGAATCCTTCTTTTTCTTATAGGCGTGGTCGTATTCATTGTCGGGGTCGTGTTCACGTGAGCGGCGAAAGCTCGAGAGACCGGAAAAAGCGGTCTAACCCGGGGCCTGAGACGAACGATCCGTTCGAGATCCTGGGGGTAGACCGGTCGGTCGACCTAAGCAATCCTCTGGTCAAAGGGAGCAAGGCGAGAGCGACTTCGAAGAAGCCCCACCTCGCGAACGATTGATCGGAAACGCAATTACAGCCTTCCGTTTCTCGCGGACGCTCGTCGATCGGGAAAACGTTCAGAGAGACCGAAGCCGCTCTGAGGTATTCGAGGAGCTAGCGGCGGATGATGCTCCCCGCATCCCGCGTGGTCGGATCCGACGGAACCGATGCGAGGCCGCCCGCGGCGGGCGCGGGCATCGGCCGTTCACCCCGTGTGACCACGTACGCGCCGAACAGAATGAGCGCTCCACCCGCCAAGGTAAATACGTCGAGCGGGTCTCGCAGAAAGAGGAAGGAGAGGATGGCGGCCACGACGACCTCGAGCAGGATCAGGAGGGCGGAGATCGTCGGGGAAATGGTGCGCATGCTCGCCACATACAAAGCGAGTGGCGTGAACGTCGGGACGAGCCCCAGGTACGCGATTCCGAGCCAGCCGCTCCCAGCCGATGGGAGGGGCCATCCCACGAAGACCAACGGAATCGCCGCCAGGAGCGCGGTGGTCGCAAGGATTCCCGCGGACAACGCCATATAATCCCCGCCGCGGTCCACCATCTTCTTCGCGCCGACGACGTAGAACGCCCACACCACGCCTGCGACGAACACGAGGAGGTCGCCCGCGAACTGTCCACCCGCGAGGGACGCGGGATCGAGTCTCGTCGCGACCACGACGACGCCGAAGGTCCCGATCAGGATTCCGGTGACCTTCCATCGAGTCATCGCCTCTCGAAAGAGCAGGACCATCAAAGCCGGGATGATAACCACGTTCACGTTGACCAGGAGCGCGGTCTTCGACGCGGTCGTCAGGACGATCCCTTCGTTCTGGAGCTCGAATCCGATCGCGTTGATCGCACCGAGGACCCAGACGAGAGGCTCCCGGAACACGCGGAGATCCAGACGACGCATCGCTGCGAGGACCGCCATTCCCAGGAGCGCGCCGATCGCCATCCGCGCGAACGTCAGGAACAGCGGGTCGACCGTGCCGACGGTCAACTTGGTCCCGGGGAATGACGTGCCCCAGAGGACGCTCGCGAGCAGGATGAGGACGTAATCTCGGCGCTGGGAAGCCATCACGAAGCCCGAGGCCTGACGCCGGGATATGGGTTTCGGCTGAACCGACACACGAAATCCGGGCAGCACTCGCGTCGAGGTTCATGACACGCAATCCAGTTTTCTGGCGCGCCAAAGGCCGCCGTCCTTTTTCGGATGTCGACTTCGTGGTCGTCTTCATCGTGTCCGAGAATTGGTGGCTCCGTGTTGCGGCGTCTCCGGTGGAGCTTCCAGAAACGTTTATGATAGCTCACCGATACGCCGCGTCTCGGATGTTCGAACGGCCCCGCGGGACCAACGACTGGGGTCCCGAGGACATGGCGAAGCGACGCTTCGTCGAGTCGCGATTCATCCAGCTCGCCGAATCGTTCGGCTTCCGCGAGGTCTCGACCCCGACGTTCGAGAGCCTCGACCTCTTCACCGCGAAATCCGGTCCCGCAATCGTCCGCGAACTGTATGCGTTCAAGGACCAGGGCGGCCGGGACCTCGCCCTCCGGCCGGAATTCACGGCCTCAATCCTCCGGTTCTACGTCTCTGACCTACGGAGCCGACCAAAGCCAATCAAGGTCTACACCACGGGGAACGTCTTCCGGTATGAGGAACCGCAGAAAGGCCGCTACCGCGAGTTCTTCCAGCTGAACGCCGAGATCATCGGCGGTGCGACGCTGCCCTCGGACGCGGAAGTCCTTGCCCTCGCAATCGGCACGATGCGGGCGATCGGGCTGAAGCAGGTCAAGGCGCGGATCGGGAACATCGGAATCCTCCGCGGATTCCTGCCGTTCGCCCCGGCGGACCAGGCCGTCGTCTTGCATTCCCTCGACAAACGAAACTTCCCGATGTTGGACGCGGAGCTCGATCGCCTGGGTCGGCCGGATCTGTCGAAGGCGCTCCGGCAACTCGTCGAACTCTCGGGGGACGTCTCGATCCTCGACCAGGCGGCGAAAATCCTCGGGAGCGAGGCGGGCGCGGGTTTCGAGTACCTCCGGAAAATCGCAGACCTCCTCGACGCCTACGGCGTCTCCCAACAGGACTACGCATTCGACATGGGCGTCGTCCGCGGCCTCGACTACTATACCGGAATGGTCTTCGAGATCGATTCCCCAAATCTGGGGGCGGAGAAGCAGGTCGGCGGTGGCGGGGCGTACAACCTTGCGGAGGTGTTCGGCGGCGAGCGCATCGCACAGACCGGTTTCGCACTCGGCCTGGACCGCCTCGTCATGTCAGCCGAGGCGGAGCGGGCAACCGAGACCCCGCGTCCGCTCGACGCATACGTCGTGCCGATCGGGGAAGGGGTCCAGAAGAAGGCGATCGAGGTCCTGATGTCCCTCCGGGCCGCGGGCCTCGGGGCCGACATCGATCTCGTCGGCCGCGGACCGTCGAAGAACCTCGACTACGCGAACGCGATCGGCGCCCGCTACGCGGTGTTGCTCGGAGAGAAAGAACTGAAGGCCTCGAAGGCGACCGTGCGGGACATGGCGTCCGGCGTCCAGCGGGAGGTCCCCTTGACGGACCTCGTCGACGCCATCCTCAGCCGACCCGCCCGAGGTCCCGAACCCGCGAAGCCCAAGCGGCGAGCCGCGGGAACTCGCGCGGAACGCTCTCGCCGACGGTGAAGAGGGGCGATATCGAGCCGTAGATCCCGAAGTCCGCCAGGCTCGGCTGCCCGAGGATCCAGTCGTGGCCGTCGAGGATTTCGTCGACCATGCCGAGGTGCTTGTTCATGTCCTGCCGGAACTCCTCGCGGCGCATCTCGAGGACGTGCCACGGCCCGCGGGCGCGCGTCTGCATCTCCTCGAACACCCAGCGCTCCTGGTCGCTCTTGAGGACCGGCGGGACTTTCGTGACGACGTACCGCCAGACGCGCTCCTCGAGGACCTGGTGGCCCCAGTTCTCCAGGGCGGTCGCGAGCCCCTTCTGGCCCCATGGATAGAACGTCGGGGTCGGACGGACGCCTTCGAGGAAGTCGGGGATGTCGGACCACGTGACGGTCTTCCCGTCCCAGATCAGCGTGGGGACATAGTCCTGCCCCGTCGCCTTAATCAGCTCCTGTTTGTCGTGGTACGGGACGGGCCGGGTGTCGAACTCGACGCCTTTGAAGGCGAGCATCCGGTCGGCCGCGATGCAGTAGTGGCTGATGTCCATCGAGTACAGGAGGGGACGGGAGGCCATGAGTTCCGGAACCCGCCCGGAGCCTTGAGGTTTGCCGCGGCGCGGTCGGCCTACTCAAGTCCGGTTGACCAAATCGTATTGACCCCCTCTCCCCGTGGTGCATCTAGAAAGGACCGGCGTCGGATGGTTGACCTCGTCACGCTTCTCCTCGTGCCTGCGGCGGCCGCGATGCTGGCGTTGCCGTTCGGCATGCACGCGCGCGCCCCGACAAAGAGTGGACACATGCGGGCGGTGTACCTGTTCCACCGGACGGTCGAGCCGATCGCGATGGTCGCGCCGGACCACGCGCCCCCGATCGCTCCGGAGCAGCTCGAGCCGATCATCTGGACCGTGCGGGACTTCGTCGAGACGAGCATGCCGAAGAGCCAGGGCTACGACGTGACGATCATGCGCTTCGATGAGGAGGCACTCGTCGCGGTGCGCGGGGCCCACGTGAGCGTGTGCGCAGTCTTCCGCAGCCCGAACACGTCGGCGATCCGCCGAGAACTCGTGCGGTTCATCCGGGAGTTCGAGGGTCGAAACGAGGGCCGCTTGCAGTCGTGGGAAGAGGCCAGCCGCTTCGCAGGGGAAGCGGCCGACGCGATGTCTCCCCTGATCGCGGCCGCGTAGTCAGCCCGAGCCGGCGACGCGACCTGCGGTGGCTACTTCGTTCCTTGCCCTCACTTGCCCTGCGCGCGGAACGCCATGATGGCCAGGCCGTTCAGCACGATGCCGAACGCTAGGATCGCGAGGAACGCATTCCCGATGGCTGTCCAATCGAACTTGTCGAGAATGAGCGCACGCGCGGCGTCGGCCATGTAGCTGACCGGGTTGACGGTGGAGAAGCTCTGGACCCACGGCGGCAGGAGGGCCTTCGGGAGCATCGCCGTGCTCAGGAACAGGAGCGGGAACGTGAGGGAGAAGCTCACCATCATCGTCGACTCAGTGTTCTTCGTCCTCAGCGCGACCGTGTTCGAGAGGCCCGAGAACGCGACGCCGAAGGCGGCCGCGAGGAGCATGATCAGGATCGCGCCCATGACCCCGGTGGCGAACGGGATCCGCCAGCCGAAAAGCGTCAGGATTGCCGCGATGCCGAGAATGATGCCGGCTTGGGCCGCCATCCGGAGGCCGTCCGCGAGGAGCTTGCCCGCCAGGACGCTGCCTCGGCGGATCGGAGCGACGAAGAATTTGTCCATGAATCCGGACTCGAGGTCCGCCACCATCCCGAAACCCGACTGAGACGCGCTCTGGATGGCGGTCATGACCGTGATGCCCGGGAGGAGCACCGCGACGTAATCGTAGGGGGGCGGCGTGGCTGCGGGGCCACCGGGGAAACCTCCGCTGGTGGCCGACGAAAAGACCGTGCCGAAGGTCTGACTGAACATTACGAGCCAAATCAGGGGCATGAAGAGGCTGAAGAACAGGAGGACCGGGGTCCTCGTGAGCTTCACCAGGCTCCGCCACGTGACGAGGCCTACCTCGGTGAGGACCCCGCCGGTCGATTCCGCATCTCGTGTCCCGATAATGACCCTCTGTGCGTGTCCAACGTCTGTGACCATGCTATCGCCTCCGCCTTCCGAACGAGCGCGACATCGGCTTCACTTCCTCGACGCGCATCTGCCGCCCCGTGTGCTGCAGGAAAACCTCGTCGAGCGTGGGATGTGCAAGCGCGACCTGGTGGACGGGGACCTTCTCCGCGTCGAGTCGGCGCAAGATTTCGAGGAGCGTCCCGCCGCCGTCCGCGGTGTACGCGCTCACGCCCTCGTCGAAGATCGATGCCCGACTCACACCGGGGACCGTGCGAGCGATTTCGAGAGCCCGGTTCCGGCTCTGCTCGAACGCCTCGTCGCGGGTGATTCGGACGGTGATGATGTCCGCGCCAATCGCGGCCTTCAACTCCGCCGGACTTCCCTCGGCGACGATCTTGCCCAGGTCGATGATCGCGATGCGCTGGCAGAGCTGGTCCGCCTCTTCCATGTATTGGGTCGTCAGGAAGATCGTCATGTTCTCCTCCCGGTGAAGGCGGCGCAGATACTCCCAGACCGCGGCGCGCGTCTGCGGGTCGAGGCCGGTCGTGGGCTCGTCGAGGAACAGGATTCGAGGGTGGTGCACCAGGCCTGCGCCCAGGTCCAGTCTCCGGCGCATCCCGCCCGAGTATGTGTACGCGCGGCGGTCTGCGGCGTCCTTCAACTGCAAGACCTCGAGCAGCTCCTCGACGCGCTCGTCCACAAGCGAGTTGGGCATGTGATAGAGCCGCCCGATCAACCAGAGGTTCTCGCGTCCGGTGAGGTCTCCATCGACCCCGATGGATTGTCCCGTGTAGCCGATCATGCGCCGGATGTTCAGCCCATCGCGCTCGACATCGAGGCCCGCGACGTGGACCGAGCCGCTCGTCTTCGCGAGGAGCGTGGTGATGATCCGGATGACCGTCGTCTTTCCGGCCCCGTTGGGACCGAGGAAACCGAAGAACTCGCCCTCGCCCACGGAGAAGCTCACGTCGTTGACGGCCTTGATCTCCTCCTGGCCGCGGCCCCCGTAGACCTTGACGAGGTGCTGGACATCGATGACGGAATCCTTCGATGCACGCGACATCCCGGCCTTCTTCTTTGCCTCAGGCCGGAGGGTGACGGCTGCCGACATGGCGCGTCCCCAAGAGGCTGTCGGCTAAAAAGCTTGGCTTCAGCGCACGCGTGATCACGTCCAGTTGCGCAAGAATTCGTCAAGCAATCCGTCACGTCCGCGTCGCAACGAGACTCGATCGGACACGTCCACCGCCGTCACCTTAACCCGGATAGGACTGTTTCGGGACGGGGATCCTCACGAAGTATTTCTACACGGGAATCCGGGTCCGGAATCTCGAACGCTCGATCGAGTTCTATCGAAAGGTCATGGGCATGAAGGTCACGCGCCGAGGGCGGATGCACCACGGGGGCGTTTGGGTCGAACTGAAGAGTCCGGATTCGCCGCAGCGGCTCGAGCTCAACTGGTATCCTGCGGGGAGCAAGTACTTCACCCCATACCGCCGAGGGGAAGAGCTGGACCACCTCTCCTTCCGGGTCTCCGACGTGAAGCATGCGTTCAAGGAAGTCGTCGCGAAAGGGGCGCGTCCGGAGATCGAGCCGTTCCGGGAAGATCGCTACGAGTTCGCGTTCGCGAGTGATCCGGACGGCATCTGGATCGAACTGCTCGGACGCATCAAGGCGTGATCCGGGATCGATTTCCAACGCGGGAAAACCGGCCGAACATCCGGTAGAAGAGATTGATCCGATCGAAGTACTCGACGTCTTCCTCCGTCAGGTCGCGAAGGGCGTCGACGTAGGAGACCTCGAGGCCGATGCCAATGAGTCGGGCCTGCCGCGAGCGAGCCGATCCGTTGAGGTCCACGATGGGGCCGCCGGGAATCAAGAGGCGACGGTAGATGCGAGGTTCCCGCAAGATCAGGTGGGCGCGACACATTGGGCACCGTTTTCGAGTGCCGCCGTTCAGCCGAGATCCGAGGAGGTCCGACGGCATGGTCCAGTTCGACGTGGCGGACGATCGGACGAAGTCATCGATGGCGGCGAGCGTCTCCGCGATTTTTTCCGGAGAAAGGCCGTCGCTCAACCCCTGACCTCCATCAACCATCTTGCGATTCGCCAGATATATAGTTACCCCGAGCTACGAACCGGAAGGGCCGGCGACGGGGGCTCCGCCGCTTCTTCGTCCCTCACAGAGGACCGACGACGGTGGGAAAGACGAATCCGACGATGGCCGCGACAATCCACACGATGACTGCGACAACGAGTGCCTTGAGCCACCCCATGCTGTACAGGCTCCCGAGGGCAAGCAGCCAAGCGAAGCCACCGATCAGAGCCGCGAGGAGCCCGTGGCCAAGGAGAAAGTACGCCAGGGCGTAGATGATCGCTCCGACGAGGGCGGCGAGCAAGGCGGTGCCGAACCCTTCTTTCTCGCCGAACAGTTTGGTGACGACGAAGATAATGATCGCCGAAATGATTAGACCGACGATGAAGAAGACGACGGTCGCGACGAGGGATACAGCCATGTTCCGATCTCCCCGAACCACGGTTGGAGGGCATCAACGTTTCTTCCGAGGACGCAGCCTCTCCATGCAGGAAGTGCGATGCGAGCGGAAGCCCCGCTCCTTGATCGATCAAATCCTCGTTGAAGAGGTCTCTGCGCGGGCCGAGACGCTGAGGGCCTCGACGGTCGCCCATTGACTCGGGTCGTGCAGCGGCTCGAGCATCATGGGAAACAGGACCCCCGTGTACTGATAACCTGCAAGCGCCGGATCGATATCTGGAAGGGCCGCATCGAGCGCCCACGTCCCATCACGCCTTCGCTTGCTCCGCAGCCAGCGGAGCGCCGGGGCGAGCCGGCGGTCGGCGCCGTACCCCAGCCGGGTCAGGGTTCGGAGGCCCACGAGGATGTCGTAGAAATAGTGATTCGGGTAGTGAATCCGGAACCACGGCGGGTAGCGGACCCTGCCTTCCTCGATGAGATGACGTTGCAGGTAGAACTCGGCCCCGCGCTCGATCGATCGGCGGACTGATTCGTCACGATCGTCCTCAGGGATTTCCGCAAGGGCGGCCAGGCCCTCCCAACCGTCGAGGGTACCGGTCCGCGAGGGAAAGCAGTGCCAACCGCCGTCCGGTTTCTGGGTCCGCACGATCCACGCGATCGATTGCTGCACCGTCGGGTCTTCGAGGTACCCGAACCGGATCAGCGTCCGCACGGCGTTTCCGGTGACACAGATCTCGCCGCTCTGCCCGCTGAGGTCCCCATCTTTCTGACCCCATTGATCCATGAGCAGCTCGGCAGTCCGGCGGATGCGGGGGTCGTCCCGGGTCATTCCGAGATCGGCCAGGACAATCGCGTTCCAGTTCGTGGCGACGTACTTGGGCCGGTACAGCTCCCCGCCCGAAGTGCCCGGCGTGGCCCAATGTCCATCCGGCCACTGGTTTTCCAGGAGCGATGCGGCCCATCCCGTCTGGCCAATCTCTTTGGCGGCAGCGCGTACTCCGCGATCCTGCGGTGAGCGTCCCTCCACGTCGACCCAGAACCGCACCCGTCCGCTTGGGTCGGACTTCGGACCGGTGAGCCAGCGTCGGACCCGAGGGGAGACGCGCATGTGCCGGCGGAGGCTGGTTCGGCCTTATTACGATATCCCGACTCCCGCACGGAGTCAGGCCGATCAGCTCACACCCGTAGGACGCCCCGGTCGGGATTCGAACCCGAGCACCCGGCTCCAACGCCGGGCGTGACCGATGGACACCGACCCACCAGGCTGCGGGACCGTCTGGCTATTTCGGAAGCTGCCCTACCAGCATCTGAGTCGCAGGAACCTGGTCTTTCGGAAGCCGGAAAAAGGCCTTCTTCCCCCCAACGCGCATTTCGAGGCGCTTCGAGAACATTCCTTTGACCTTGGGGTTCTCGATCGAACTGTACGACGCCGCAAAGTTCGCCGGGTTTTGCGCGGCAACTTGGTCGAGCGGCATTCCGGCATAGGCCGCCCGCTTCTTGTCCGCACCGCTTTTCGCGACGGAGGCGGCGACGGCCTGCCCGATCACCCCACCCAGCAGCTGTCCGGCTATGCGCGCACGTCCCGTCTTCACCGTCACGACCCCGACGAGACGCCGATCCGTGAAGATCAGGTCGTATAGCTTCGGTAGTCCGAGTCGACCTACCTGTCCTTCTGCGTTGTACACAATGCCGACAATTCTCTCTGCCTCCACAATGGGAACCTCCCCGATTTGTCATAGGCGCGTGAGGGGATGAAACTGTTCCCCTGCAAGCCGCCGGAGGGTCGATGGGGTCCGCTCTGCGACTATACCGTTTCATGACTGTAGGAGTCAAGCAATTTTCGCCGCGCTCACGAGAGGGGGCTTCCGGGCTCACCGGGACGTCTTCGGCGAACATGGCACCTGTCTCGGCGACTTGGCGCGGATGAGCCCGACTAGTTCACCTGGGTAAAACGCCCCGGTCGGGATTCGAACCCGAGCACCCGGCTCGACAGGCCGGGATCATAGACCGCTAGACCACCGGGGCAGCGGCCGTCGCACAGTTCGGAGCCTAATTATCCTTTCCTATCAGACGGGAAGGATTGGCTTTCTTTGCATCTCGCCAACCGACTCAATGTTCCCGGCGCCTCAATGAACAGGCTAGCGCGAGCGCGTTCGAAAGCCCTTTTCCCTTTTATCCGCGTTAAGTCATGTGGCTGGCGTCAACAGCGATTCCGTTCGATTCGCGGACTTGTTCGATCTCGACACGAGAGGTCGCTGAATGAGACTCTTCGGACGTCGGACGGCCGAGCAGGCCGAACAAAACGCGTTGAAAGGACACCTTCGTCGCTCCACCGAGCGGCAAGCGGAAATCGAGACGCTCCAATTCCTGTTGACCTCGATCAAGAAACGCCACACGTGGGATCGAATCAAGTGTACGATTGCGACGGGAATCCCCGCATTCTGGATCCTGATGATCGCCTTGAGGCCGTACCTCCCGACCTGGCTCCACCCCCTTTTCGAGAGCGTCCCCGCGGTCTGGACGATCGCCGTCTCGCTCGCCATCGCGGGCTTTCAGTGGCGCAACCTCCTCTATTATCAACGTCACGTGATTCCGCTCGTTCAGGCGATGTATGAGCGAGCCATGGCGAGGCATGATCGGGAACTCCTCACGATCCTGAGCAACGTCCTTCGAATCGGGAAACTGAAGGCGTTCTTCCGAGGCCTGTTCTCGACCCCCAGGTAAGGCGGGGCCCGATTCAACCGGCCCTGCGGCTGAGAGACGGCATCAGGGCGAGGAGCGCGACCACCGCCACCAACGCGCCCGCGAGTGCGATCGCGGTCGGAATCGTCGTCGTGGGGACGACACCCGCCACCGCGAGATCGGCGGCGATGATCGGGATGACGACCGAGAGGACCGTGGCGATGATGAGACGAAGGACCGCGCGGCCGAGGGCATTGTGAATGCGACCTCGCTCCTCCGGGCGGAGCCCGGCCTCGTAGAGAGGAGCGAATCGCGCCGCCAAAATTCGCTGCTCGACCTGGGAGATGAGGACGGACAGGAACACGAGCGCAGGGACGAGTTGGACTCCGAGCACGAACGCGTGAGCCGCTACGTATCCGGTGCCGATCGCGATGAGACCGATGGCCCGAATCCCTCGCCAATGGAAAACGGATGAGATGATGAGGACGGCCGCTCCGACTCCGAGAATCGCAAGCAACGCGGCAATCCATCGGCCGTCCCCGATCGCGGCCACATCCCAGATCGCCCATCCGAGCAAGGCTGCCAGCGTCACGACGGGCGCCGCCCGCAACGCCCAGGGAATCAGGCGGGGCGAGGCCATGTGCCGATCCTCCTCAAGGCCAGTGCCAACGGCGTCGCGGGATCCCAATCGACGACCTGTGAGACGCGTCGCAGCTGAGAAATCAGGTTGTCTCGCTCCATCCGCAAGATCCGGTACGCGGTGCGGTCCTCCGGGCGCTGCTCGCCCAGTCGCCATTCAATGGCGAGCGGCGAAGGCGAGACGATCGCGACGTCGTAGCCGCGGGCCTCCATGGCGATCACCGCGTTCAGCGCGGCGCGGTCTTGGAGGGGCGAGATGAGGACGATCAGGCAGTCACGCGGAAAGAATCGGGAGAGAACCCACGCAACGTGTGCGAAGGGCCATTCGCCCCCCGGCCGCACATGGGTCAGGTGGTCCAGGATCCGATACAGTTGCTTCCGCCCGAACGCGGGCGGGACCCAATCGAGGACCTCCCGCTGGACGATGAGGCCGACGCGATTCTTCGACGCGAGGACGTGCTCCGCAATCCCAAGCGCCGCCCGGACGCCGTGCTCGATCGGGTTGTCGGTTTCCGTGCCGATGAACGACTCGCGGCGTGCGTCGACGACGATGACGACGTCGCCGGACCTCTCCCCCTCGTATTCGTTCGTAAATAGACGGTCGAGTCGGGCGGATGCCTTCCAGTTGATCCGTCGGACCTCGTCGCCCGCGGTGTACTCACGGACGCCCCAGAAGTCGGTGCCCGCACCGATCTGACGTGAGGCGACCTGCCCGAACCACGGACGCGTGCGGCGTGGTTGGAGCTTGGTCCGCCGGAGGTCTTCCATCGTCGGCGCGACGACGAGGCGCGCGTCGACCGAGAGGACCGCATCCTCCGCGCCGAGGGCGAGGGGGTCGAGCGAACGCACGCGCACGGGCCCGATGTGGAAGTCGCCTTTCACCGGCGACCGGACGGTGTAAGATAGCGGGACACTGCCGCCGCGCTCCAGGGAGACGACGGCGTGATTCGTCCCATTGAGGACCACGAACTCTCGCGGGAGGACATCCACGATCTCCACGAGGTCGAGCGCGGGCCCTGCGTTTTGTACGACGAGCTGTACGTCGACGTCTCGGCCCGCCTCCGCGCGATCGCGAGAGAGTGTCCGGACGGCCGTCAGGCGCGGCCGTGCGGGAGGGAAAAGAGATCCCAAGGCGAGGACGATGACCGGAGGCAGCGCGAGGAGGACGACCTGCCAGCTTCGGAGCGCGAGCCCGGCCACCAGGAGGCCCAGCGACGCCGCGGCGAGTCCTCCGGAGAGAGGCGTGCGCATCTCACGGCACCTTCGGGACCGGCACCGCACCGAGGACGTCGGCGAGGACCGCCGTGGTGCGGACACCCCGGATCCACGGATCCGGTTTCAGGATGATCCGATGGGCGAGGGCGGGCATCGCGACCGCCTTCACGTCGTCCGGGGTCACGAAGTCGCGACCGGCGATCGCGGCGCGCGCCCGCGAGACCTTGAGGAGGGCGAGCGAGCCCCGGGGACTCGCGCCGACGTCGACCTGACTGTGGGCCCGCGTCGCCGCGACGATGTCGACCATGTATCCCTCGACCGCCATGTCGACGTGCACATCCTCGATCGCGGCCTGCAGGGCGCGCACCTCGTCGGGCGTCGTCACGGCCTGAATCGTCGCGTCGTCCGCTCGTCGCTTCCGGCGACGCTCGAGGACTTCGATCTCCTGCTCCCGCGTCGGATAGCCGACATCGATCTTCAGCAGGAACCGGTCGACCTGCGCCTCCGGGAGCGGATACGTGCCTTCGTGCTCGATCGGATTCTGGGTGGCGATCACGAAGAACGGCCGGTCCAGGGGGAACGTCTCTCCCTCCAGCGTCGCCTGCCGTTCCTGCATCGCCTCGAGGAGCGCGGACTGGGTCTTCGGCGGCGCGCGGTTGATCTCGTCCGCCAGGAGGAGGTTCGTGAAGACCGGTCCGCGCCGGAGGACGAAGTCGCCGGTCTTGCGTTCGAACACGTACGTCCCGGTGATGTCGGCCGGGAGAAGGTCCG
This sequence comes from Thermoplasmata archaeon, assembly GCA_035299725.1. Taxonomy (GTDB): domain Archaea; phylum Thermoplasmatota; class Thermoplasmata; order RBG-16-68-12; family RBG-16-68-12; genus RBG-16-68-12. The sequence continues at coordinate 1,120 of DATGWB010000144.1, read as the reverse complement.
GTGTGAACTGGATGCGTCGGAACGAGAGGCCGAGGCCCGCGGCGAACGACTTCGCGATCAGCGTCTTCGCCAGGCCCGGGACGTCCTCGATGAGCAGATGACCATCGCCGAGGATCGCCCAGAGGACCCGCTCCAGGACCGCGCGCTTGCCGACGATCACGGTCTCAACCGCGTCGAGGAGATCGCTGCCAACCTCCCGGACGGAGGCGACGTTCACCGCCACGCCTCCATCCGAGTGAGGACGTCGCGGAACGCGGGGACGAAGCCGCCGCGGGCGCGGGCCCGATGGACCCAGGCCATGCGGTCCTCCAGGTCGCCCGCCTCGAGATGGAGGAAGTCCACGAGCGCGTCGTCGCCGAACATCCGCCGGAGCGCCTCCGGATCGCGCTGCACATCCCGGATCGTCTCGGGCGGGAGGCCGAGGGCCAGGCGGGCCCGCTCCAGGAACGCGGACCGCGCCCGCGAGGCGACAAGGACCTGGCTGTACGGCAGGCCCCGCGACGCGCGGCGGACCGCGGACGCGAACGAATCCAACTCGCCGTCGCGGGTCGGCGCCGGAGACCGCGGGCCGATCAGCGGCGTCGGCTCGGCCGTCCGTCGTTGGATCTGGCCCCACGCGACCGCCGCAAGGACCGCGAGCGCGGCGACGCCGAGGAGCCACCGGATCGTCCCGCTGAACTGCGCATAGTACAGGAGCATCCCCAGCAATACGGCGAATGCGAGGAAGAGGCCGGCCGCCGGGAGCGGAATCCGACGCCGCGACTCAAGGGCGGGTGGATGGCCCGTGGTGGCCGTGATCCCCCGCTGGAGCATCTCATGCCTCCAATGCGACCCGGATCCCCGCGAGGCTCTCGATCGCCCGGTGGCGGTCCGCCTCCCCCAACGGATGCTCGCTGTACCGGGCCTCCTCGAAGAGGGAAATCAGGGTCGACGACGCCTCGCGGGAGACGTGGAGCCGCCCGACCGCGAGGTCCTCGAGCTCCCTCGGGGTGAGGGCGCCCTGCGCGGTAATCCCGCGCGCTCCGAGGAGGGCGCAGAACCGCCGGAAGCACGCCAGGATGACGGCGCGCACGTCCCCGCCGACCTCGAGCTCCTCGATCGCGTCCTGCACCGCGTCGGC
>DATGWB010000143.1:0-2126 GCA_035299725.1 Thermoplasmata archaeon | reverse complement strand
ACAGGCCACCTTACCGGTGAGCCAACCCTGACAACCGCGTGGGGGGCGGGGATCCTCGGTTTCGCATTCCTCGTGTCCCTGGCAGTCACCCACCGCATGAAGGTCCGGGACCAGATTCGGAAGGCGTGGGAAGACAACGCGCGCGCGTGGCAGGAATACTGGGCGAGGGCATACGCCGCGCAGAACCGGCGTCGATGAGAGAAAGGCTCTTGGCCCGCGGGCGTCTCACGCGCGCGGATGTGGTTCGAGCAGCACTTGATTGGCTCGATGGCCAACTTCGGATATGTCATCGGGGATCCCGCGACGAAGGTCGCCGCGGTGTTCGATCCGAGTTTTGACGCGCGGGTCCTCCAGAAGGCGGCGGCCGAGAACGGCTACTCGATCGGACTCATCTTTAACACCCATCACCACGTCGACCACATTTACGATAACGAGCGACTTGCGGACGAAACGGGGGCGAAAGTCGCGGCTCACCGTCTCAGCAATGTCCGGAAAGACCTGCTCCTCGAGGATGGTACGATCGTTCCGGTTGGGGATCTCAAAGTCAAAGTGGTCCACACGCCGGGCCACTCGCCTGACTCGTGCTGCTTCATCGTGGCGGGGCGGGTCTTCACGGGTGACTGCCTCTTCGTCGGGGACTGCGGCCGAGTAGATCTACCCGGATCGAGCGTCGGAGACATGTACGACTCGTTGTTCAACAAGGTCCAGAAGATGGACGACGACCTGATCGTGTGTCCGGGTCACCACTACGGCAAGACCCCACTGTCGACGATTGGCGATGAGAAGCGGACGAACTTCACGTTGCGCCCGCGGAGTCTCGACGAGTTCACGCGGTTCATGGCGTCGCCCTAGCCGGTTGCGATGTCCGCGACGATCTCGACCGGCTTCGCCTTCCGTTTGCGGGTCGCTTTCTTCGGCCCGTCTTTTCCTCTCTTCCGACCTTTGCCTTCTTTCGTCGGGCACTTCATGTTCAGGCAGAGGACCCAGGGCGGTCGACCCCGCATGATCACCTTGATGACCGGATGACCGCACGCGTTGCACCGCTCCTCGGTCGGGACGATGAGGCCACGCTGGGGGAGCGGGTACGAGTTATCGCAGCCGGGGTAGCTCGAACAGCCAACGAACCGTTTTCCGTAGGTCCCGTGACGAATCATGAGTTCCCCATCCCCGCATTTTTCGCAGCGGCCGATGAAGTTCTTATCCCGGACCGATGGACAAGCGGATGCGACGCAATACGTCGTCGTCCGGCCGCGGTCCGTGTGCTTGATCATCGGCGCGCCGCATTCGGGACAGTTCTCCTCCGCGCCTTGGATGATCCCGATCTGCGGCAAGGGATGCGTGTTTCGGCATGCGGGATACCGGTCGCACCCGAGGAATCGGTTCCCCCGCCGAGACCGGAGGACCGTGAGGTTCCCCTCCTTGCAGACGTTGCACTTGCCGATGTAGTTCTGCTCCCGCAGGGCGGCCTCGATCTCCTGTCCGATCGCCTCGCGGTTCGCTTCGAGCGTCTCGAGCACCTCGCTGAGCATCTGCTGGGACTCCCGGACGACGTCCTCGCGAGCCCGTACGCCGGTCGCGATTCCCTCCATGTCCGCTTCGAGGTGCGCGGTCATCTCGGGTTGGGTAATCCGCTCGGCGTGATCCTCCAACGCCTCGATGAGGGCCCGCCCGCTCGTCGTCGGTCTCGGATACTTGCCCTCGATGAACTTGCGATCGTAGAGCTTCTTGAGAATCTCGTGCCGGGTGGACTTGGTCCCGAGGCCGAGGCGCTCCATTTCTTGAATCAGGGACCCTTCGCTGTACCGGCCCGGGGGTTTCGTCCGGTCCTCCTGGAGCGCGACGGGTCCGACTCGGTCGAGGGCCTCATCGACGGCCAAGGGCGGCAGGATCGCCTCCCGGACAGTCCAATACGGATAGTACTTGCGCCATCCGAGTTCTCTCATCCGATAGCCTTCGGCCAGGAACATCTGGCCCCCAAGTTCGATCTTCGCGTCGGCGACCTCCGCGACGGCGTTGGGCGCCACCGTTGCGAAGAAGCGCCGCACGACGAGCTCGTAGATCCGCCAGTGGTCCTCGCGCTTCACCTTGTCCCGTCCCGCGCCCTGGACCGGGTAGATGGGCGGATG
>DATGWB010000142.1:0-2227 GCA_035299725.1 Thermoplasmata archaeon | reverse complement strand
GACTGATTTTCAATCAGCCAACCGAATATTATTCTCCCGGTTTTCTCCCGATACACTTATGAAGGCCCGTAGGATATCGTCGCCATCGGATGGGTGAGTCATGCCTTCGGCCATTGACCTGATTGGACATAACCCGGCCCTGCAGGAGCACTGGATCCGCCGGTTCTTGGCGGTGCTCATCGACGCGATCGTCGTCTTGGCCATCTATCTGCTCTTCGCATGGCCCTTGGGCTTCACGTCCTTGGCGTGGTACGTGACCCCGTTCTTGTACGGGATCGTCTGGCTGTTGTACTCGATGCTCCTCGAGACGTTGTGGGGCGCGACGATCGGGAAACGCATCCTCAGCCTCCGTGTCGTCGCGATCGACGGCAACCTAGACATCATGCATTGCCTCGTGCGAAACATCTCGAAGATTTATTGGCTCATCTTCCTGTTGGACTTCATCGTCGGCGGCGTCACGCAAGGCGATCCTCGCCAGCGCCTCTTCGACCGCATCGCCCGCACGACCGTCACCCGCGTCGACCAGGGCGCGTATATGGAAGAACAGTTCCGCATGATGCAACACGCGGGTCCGTACCCGATGACGATGCCGCAGGCGCCGCCGCGGACGAATCCGCCGCCGGCGCCCGGGAGCGCGCAAGCGGCCCCCGCCGCGCAAGGCAGCTGGCCCCAGCAGGGAACTGGTTGGCCCGGGGCCGCGCCCGCCCCGAGCACCTGGCCGCAACACCAGTGGGACGAGCAAGGCCGCCTCGTGAAGGAGATGAAGTTCTGCACCGCCTGCGGGGGACAGCTCGTCGCCCGCGGCGACGGCAAGCTCACGTGCGTCCGCTGCGGCGCGGTCTACTGATCAGGGAAACCCGCGGATCCAGAGGACGCTCAACGCCACCATCGCGAAGTAGCTCGATGCGAGGACGGCGCCCGAACGCGATGTGATCCGCCAACCTCCGAGCATCAGCGCCAGGAGGAGGAACGCGGTGAAGACCATCGCGCCGACGACCGGGAGCAGGAGCTCGACGGAGTGGGACGAGGGCCGCAGGATCCCGATCATGCCGAGCGTCAACAAGGTCGTCACGACGCTCGCGCCGATCCCCTCGCCGAGGACCAGGTCCGTGTAGCCCAGGCGCGTCGCATGCCACGCGGCCGCGATGTCCGGCAACGACGTCCCGAGCGCGACGACCGTGATCCCGATGAACCACGGATTCAGGCCCATCGCGTTCGACAAGCCGATCGCACCCTGGACCAGGAATTGGGCGCCCATCACGGACCAGAGGATGCCGAAGACGAGCCACTTGAGGCCTGCTCGGACCACGACCTTCCGGCCGAAGATCCAACCCGTGAAGGCGAGGCCGATCTCCAGGTCCTCGATCCGTTCCCGAATCTCTTCCGCGGGTCCCGTCCGCTGGGAGATCATGAGGTTCAGGACGTACGGCACGAACAGCGCGATCAAAGCGACGCCTTCGTATTGCGTGAGGTTGCCGTCCAGGAGCATGGTCGCGGCGACCACGGTCACGATCGCTAGGAAGACCGCATCCCGGAGGACGATCTCCCGCGAGGTCTTGATCGGCCGGACGAGCGCGCTCACGCCGATCACGAACGCGACGGTGACGACCGTCGAGGCGAGCGCATTGCCCAGGGCGATGTCCGTGCTGCCTTCGCCCGCGGCGATGCCGCTGACGAGCAGCTCCGGAAGGGCGGACAGCGTGGACACGAACAGCGCGCCGACCACGAAGCGGCTCCGGCCGATCCGGCCGGCGATCCGCGTCGCGTTGTCGGTCAGGAATTTCGCGCCCTGGTTGAGCAGGACGAAGCCGATGGCAATCGCGCCCAACCAGAGGAGCAGTGCATCGAGCATCCTCGGTCGGCCCTTCTGACGCGTGATGGATGGGCGGTGGAGATATCAAGGTTCGTCGGGCTCCGACGCGGTTGACAAACCGGTCCGGCCGGTTGGTTTATTATCGCCCTTCTCTCTGGCCGACCCATGAGCTTCACCCGAACCGCCATGATCGCCGCGAATCCCGAGCGCGTTTTCTCCGTCCTTTCCGACCTCGGTTCTTCCAGACAGTGGATGCCCGCGATCCAGCGGATCGACGGCGTCAGTCCCGGTCCGTTCCGCCTCGGCACCTCGTGGCAGGAGACCCGCAAGGCCGGCAAGCGCATGATGCAGTCCACGCTCACCGTCTCCTCGTTCGAGCCGCCGTCGAAACTCGGGCTCCACGTCGAGGCCAAC
>DATGWB010000141.1:0-6853 GCA_035299725.1 Thermoplasmata archaeon | reverse complement strand
GACATGTATCCCCGCGAGTTCGGCGCGATCCTTCGGGCCGAGGAGGGCACGATCACGGAGCTCATCCTGGTCCCGGGGACGGTCAGCGGGAAGCGCCACGCGATCTTTCAGCTCCACACGCTCCCCGCCGACTTCTCGGTCGTCGGCACGGTCCACTCCCATCCCAGCGGCGTCTGTGAGCCGTCCGACGAGGACCGGGCTCTGTTCAACAAGTTCGGCGGCATCCACCTGATCACCGGCTATCCGTACACCGAAGACTCGTGGGCCGCGTGGACGAACAAAGGGCAGCGGACCGCGCTCAAGGTCGTGACGTAGGCCCGGTGCGGCGGCCGAGGACGGTCCGATACACGTTCTCGATCTGGTCCGTCACCCGCTCGATGCCGAACGATGCGAGGACTTTCTCCCGGCCACGCTCGCCCATCACGCGGCGGGCCTCCGGGTCCCCGAGGAGCCGCCGGATCTTCTCCGCGAGGTCGCGCGCATTCATCGGGTCCGCGAGGAGTCCCTCGCGACCGTCCTCGATCACCTCCCGGACCCCCGGGATGTCGGCGACGATGACCGGTTTGGCGGTGGCCATCGCCTCGAGCGCGACAATCCCGAACGCCTCGAGCCGCGACACGCTCGGGAGCACGAAGACATCGCACGCCGCGTAGACCTTCGGGAGGTTTTCGTCCGAGACGCGTCCGAGGAAGCGGACTCGATCGGCCACGCCCATCGTCCCGGCGAAGCGTTTCATCGCCTCGAGGAGGGAACCTTCACCGACGACTAGGAACCGGGCCTCCGGGACGAACCGCGCGGCTTCGATGAAATGCTCGACTCCCTTGTGCGGGACGATCCGACCGACGAGGAGCGCGACGGGCGCGTCGCGCGGGATGTTCAGACGCTCGCGAACGGAACTCCCGTCCAGGTCGGGTCGAAACCGGCGGTGATCGACCGCGTTGGGCACGACGACCGGGTTGTACCGCCAGACCGCGCGGCTCGTCGCGCCATACGTCCGGGTCGTGACGATGACCTGGGCCGCGTTCCGCAGGGTGGATTCCCCGAGGCTCCGTCGGTAGATGGACTCGGCCAGCGTCCCGAGGGCGGAAGGCAGCTCGACGTCACAATGGTACGTGACGACGTACGGCGTGCCTCGCTCTCCGGCGACGGCGCCCGCGTAGTGGGAGGCGAGTGGCGGCGGAGAATGGGCATGGACAACGTCGACCGGAAGGCTGCGCAGGTTCGCCCGCATCTTCGGCGTGATCGGGGTGCGCATGACGACCAGTCGCGGCTTCACACGGACGACCCGGAACCCGTCCAGGTCCTCTTCCGAAGGCAGGGATGGGTCGTGTCGCGAGGTGACGACCGTCACCTGATGGCCGCGGGCCGCGAGTTCCCGTGACACCGTGCGCACATGGCTCTCGACGCCGCCGAGGTGCGGGAAGAACCACGGTGAGACCTGGGCAATCTTCACCCCGCACCTCAGAAAATCCGGCTTCGGGGCGCGATGTTCCCGCGGGCGTGGGAGCCCGGACCGAGGAACGATTCCTCCCCGATGATCGTGCCCGCGTCGATCGACGCGTTGATGCCGACCTTCACGTCGTCTCCCATGATCACGCCGAGCTTCCGAAGTCCCGTGTCGACTTCGGATCCCCTCCACACGACGCGGATCGGCGCCTCGTCGAGCCGGAGGTTCGCGACCTTCGTCCCCGCGCCGAGATTGCAGCGCTCTCCGAGGATGCTATCGCCGACGTAGTTCTGATGGGGGACATGGGTGCCGGCCATCAAGATGGAGTTCTTCACCTCGCACGCGTTTCCCACTTTCGCCTTCGCTCCGATGGACGTCGACGGCCGGATGTAGCAGTTCGGGCCGATCTCCGCGCCCGGGCCGATGACCGTGGGGCCCTCGATGTAGGCGCCCCGTCGGACCCGCGCGCCCGCCTCGACGAGGACCTCGCCAATGAGGGTCGCGCCTCCGTCCACGTCAGCATGGTTCGCACCCTTCAACGGGGCGAGGAGGGCCGCGTTCGCGCGCAGGAGGTCCCACGGCCGACCGACATCGATCCATTCGCCCGGAAGGCGGAATCCGTACACGTCGCGGGTCTCCATCAACAGACGAATCGTGTCGGTGATCTCGTACTCGCCGCGCTGGGATTTCGGCGTCTTGTCGATGAGAGGGAAGATGTCCTGGTCGAACGCGTAGACGCCCGCGTTGATCAGGTTCGACTTCGGCCGACGCGGTTTCTCCTCGAGGTCGGTCACCTTTCCGTCGTTCACCTCGACCACGCCGAACGCCCCCGGATTCGGGACCTCCGCGAGCGCGATGACGGGTGCGCGGACCTTCTGGTGGTAGGCAATCATCGCGGCGAGCGCCTCGCCCGACACCACGACGTCCCCGTTCACGCTCAAGAATGAGCCCTCCACGTGAGACCGCATGCATCCGATCGCATGAGCAGTCCCAAGCCGCTCCGTCTGTTCCTCGTACGAAATCGTGAGGCCGAAGGCCTCGCCGTCTCCGAGGCTCTCGCGGATCCGGTGGCCTTGCCAGCCGATCAGGACGGCCACCTGCGCGATGCCCGCCGAGCGGAGCGCCTCCAACGTGTGCCGGAGAAAGGGCTTTCCGGCCACCGGGAGAAGGGGCTTCGGAAGATTGGCCGTGAGGGGACGCATCCGGGTGCCCTCTCCGGCCGCGAGGACCACGGCCCTCATTCGGTGGCACCTTTCGCGCTCGATAGGACCGTGGAATATATCTCGTTTGCTCTGGCCGGGTCCCGCGACTCGGCGGTCAGCCGAATCTTCGGCTCGGTCCCGGAGAAACGGACGAGACACCAGCCGTCGTCGAATTGGACTCGCCATCCATCGACGGTGCTCACATCCCCACCGAGGGCACGCAACGCAACGTCGAGACGGGATTCGATCCGTTCGCGCTTCGAGGGATCGTACGGGACCGATCCGCGAAGCACGGGATACTGAGGGACGTCTCGCACCATGGCGTCGAGCGGACGGCGGGCGACCATCGCGACAAGCCGCGCCGCCGCGTAGACGCCGTCGGGGCACAGAGTCGCCTTCGGGAAAATCCACGTCCCGGAGGGTTCGCCTCCGAAGTCGGCCCCCTGCCGCTTGAGCTCCGCAGCCACGTAGACGTCGCCGACCCGCGTGCGCCAGACCTTCGCTTTCGGCAGGAGATCGTCAAGGACCATTGACGCATCCACGGGCACGACGAGACCGCGTCGGACTTCCTCGCGGGCGAAGAGCGCCAGGAGTGCGTCCCCGCCGACGAATCGACCCTCGCGGTCGACCGCCACCATGCGATCCCCGTCGCCGTCGTGGGCGATGCCGAGGTCCGCGTGGACCGCGCGAACGGTCGACGAGAGGACCGCGAGATTCTCTTCGAGCGGCTCGGGATCACGACCCGGGAAGTGTCCGTCCGCCTGCGCGTTGATGGCGATCACGTCGCATCCCATCTGCCGGAGGACGAACGGCGTGATCGTCGCCGTTGCACCGCACGCGCAGTCAACGACGACGCGAAGCTTCGCCGTCCCCACATCCTTCAGGATCGACTCGACATGCTGTCCGACCAGATCGGGACGAGAGGAAACCGAGCCGACGCCGTCCCAGAAGGGCCTCGGGAAATGGCCTCGATCGAGCGCCGACTCGATCTCGCGCTGCTGGTCCTCATCGAAGGCCATCCCGTCGGGATTCCAGAGCTTAATTCCATTGTATGGAGCGGGGTTGTGGGACGCGGTGACGACCGCGCCGCATGCGAATTCACGGGCCCCTCGGGCCAAGGTCGGCGTCGAGACGAGGCCCGCGTCGATCGCGGACGCGCCCGACGAGAGGAGTCCCGCGGTGAGCGCCTCCACGAGCATCGGCCCGGTGACGCGCGGATCGCGTCCGACAATCGTGCTTCCGTAGGCCTCGCCGAGGATCATCCCGACATGGAGCGCGAGGTCGGGGGTCACCTCGACGTTCCCCAATCCTCGGATCCCGGAAGAACCGAACCGCGGCACCAATCGACATACGACGGATGCATTAGAAAGTCTTCTGGCGCGACCGAATGCCTCCCTGAAACAACCATTATATAGCGACGCCCGGATGCAAACGCGCGCGAGTTGGACCTCGTCGCGGAGGGATCGGATGGTCATGGAACCCGTGAGTGTCGAGGAGGCCATCGAGAAGGCAAAGAAGAAGGGATTGAGGCCGGGCCGAGTCAAGGGAACGGACGGGATTCAATTCACGAAAGGTCGGAACAACCGAATCGAAGTCATCACCTGGGATGAATTCCGGTCCACGCTCGCGGATCGACAACTCGAAGTATTCGACTCGAATGGCTTCATGAAAATCATGAAGCGTCAACGGTGAGCCGGCGGGATCGCCCCATCGGCCCGCTCAGTCCCGGGCGCGCCCGCAGTACGGGCACACTCTCCAGTCCGGGAGAAGCGAAGCACCGCAGCCCTTGCATTTCGCCGGCGTCGCGGGTGTCGGTTTGTCCGTCGAGGCTCCGGACGGCACAGACAGGAATTGCCAGAACGCGACGATCAGGTTCTGAGCGTCCGTATCGTACTCCGCATAGGACACTGCACCGCCGAGCACCGCGACGGGAAGGAGAAACACCGCGGTGACGGCGCCTGCGATGAGGCCCTCATCCGTGATCTGCGCGCTGAATGTCAGATCGACGTTCGATCCGCCCGGGACGTCGTCCAGGATCACGTCGAACTCGCGGCGCAATCCGATTCGCGCGTGATGCGAAGACCCGTGGAAGCGGTAAGGCCCCGTCTTCGCGAGATGGAATCCTTGGCGACCCCACCAGTCCCAGGCTTTCGCCCAAGCGTCATCGCGGCGCAACCCGGGGAAGAATCGCGCTTCGCGTTTCTCGAGCATCGTCCGCAGGATGGAAGGGGGCCCCCTTAGACCTGCGCTCCTCCCGGTGTCCACCGCAAGATTATTACGAGCCCATGCCGCCTCCGGCAGCGTCGTGCGTGGGTGGCCCAGCTTGGTCAAAGGCGCAGGGCTCAGAATCCTGTCCCGTAGGGGTTCGCAGGTTCAAATCCTGCCCCACGCATCAAGTCGAATGTTACGACGGCCAGTACGTGGCCTCCGTTGGCCCTGGCCCGCCTCATCCTCGAAGGACAGAAATGGACGTTCGACAGGAACTGACCGGGTCGGACGGAGGGCGCATAATGTCTTTCGACGGACCTCTTTGTACCTCCGCCTTATGAACCCCGTCGGCGTCGAGCTTGGGCCAGAGCCCGCCGACGGTCGGACACCCGTTTAGCTCTCGACTATACTTTTCTAATCTTTCACATTTGATATACATAGCGCAAACTATGCGCGAAAGCTATTCATATTTCCAGACGCCTCTTGGGAATGCCCAAGTGAACCGGGATTCTCGGGTCTTCGGCGACCTCGAGTCCCGTGTGTCGGCGGCCGCGCCGACCTTGTTTTCACTTGGAGGTGATCCGTTGCCGTCCCAGAAGTTCAGCCGGAAGTATCTGACGCGACACAAGAAGAGCGGGCAGCTCTGGCGCCGTGCCGTCCGGATCACGCCCGGCGGCGTCGAGAGCAACGTCCGGTACTTCAAGCCGCATCCGTTCCTCGCCGACTACGGCGACGGCGGCTACATCTACGACGTCGACGGAAACAAGATCCTCGATCTCATGATGGGCTTCGGCGCCCTGCTCCTCGGCCACAACAACCGGGACATCGCCCTCGAGGTGATCAAGCAGCTCGAGTCCGGATCGATGCTCGGGGTGACGAGCGAGCTGTACATCGACTACATCCAAGCGGTGCGAAAGGCCGTGCCATCGATGAAGAAGGTCCGCCTCTGCAACAGCGGCACCGAGGCGACGATGCATGCGATTCGCACGGCGCGGGCGTACACGGGCCGCGACAAGATCGCGAAGGCCGAAGGGGCGTACCACGGAGCCCACGACTACGTGTTGCAGAGCCTCGACATGGACAGCCGCACCGCGAGCCGCATGAACGGCTATCGCGCCATCCCATATGGCCGGGGGATCCCGAAGGCCGTCTCGGACCTGGTCGTGATCTTCCCATACAACGACATCGAGGCCACCGCGGCGATCCTCGAAGAGAACGAGGACGAGGTCGGCGCCCTGATCATCGAGCCCGTGCTCTGCGGTCCCGGGGTCGTCGCGCCGAAGGCGAACTACCTCAAGCGCCTGCGGCAGCTCACACGGAAGAAGGGCATCGTCCTGATCTTCGACGAGGTCCTCACCGGCTTCCGCCTCGCCTACGGAGGCGCACAGGAGTACTACGATATCCGACCGGACATGACGACGTTCGGCAAGATCGCGGGCGGCGGGTTCCAGCTTGCGGGCTTCGGCGGCGAGGCCCAGATCATGAATGTCCTCGAGCCGGGCCGCGGCTGGAAGTACGCCACGTTCCACGCGGGGACATACAACGGCCATCCCATCAGCGTCGCCGCGGGCCTCAAGGGGCTCGAGATCCTCGGAGAGCATCCGGAGTATTACGATCACATCAACGGCCTCGGTCGGCAACTCTACAGCGGGCTGCAGGACCTCGCGGACGACCGTCGGATCCCGGCCTGGGTCGAGTACGTCGGATCGATCGGCAACGTCTACTTCACGACGAAGGATGAGATCCGGAACTTCCGAGACACGCTGAGCGCGAACACGCGGCGATGGTGGAACTGGTTCATCCACTGCCTCGGGAACAACGTGCTCTTCGGCATCCCGAACACCGGCGAGCGTGCGTTCATGTGTACGGAGCACACGGAGGAAGACGTCGAGTGGGCCCTCGAGGTCGCGGACAACGCGTTCGCGGCGATCGCGAAGGAAGCGCGGCGACACAAGGAAAAAGCCCCGACGGTCCAACTCCAGGCCGCCGCGACCCA
>DATGWB010000140.1:0-9911 GCA_035299725.1 Thermoplasmata archaeon | reverse complement strand
GTTCGCGCCGAATGGGTCCTGCCCGGGACGCACATCACGGCCGTCGGAGCCGACAGTCCGGACAAGCAAGAGCTCGATGTGCAGGTGCTCGAAAAGGCCGACAAGGTCGTCGCGGATCACCTCGATCAATGCATCCGCCTTGGGGAAATCCACCATGCCGTCGAGGCGGGCGTGTTCCGCCCGGCGGACGTCTACGCGGAGCTCGGCGAGATTGCGGCGGGACGGAAGCCCGGTCGAACCTCGGATGCCGAAATCACGGTCGCCGACCTGACCGGCGTCGGGGTGCAGGATGCCGCGCTGGCTGAACTTGTGGTCGTCGCCGCCGCGCGGCAAGGGGCCGGAAAAGCCCTCAAGATCTGAAGGCGGAACTGGATGCGGCGTCGAATCGTCCTCGTCGGTTTCGGGAATGTGGGCCGGGAGTTCGCGCGACTCCTCCTCGAGCGGCGGTCCGAGCTGACCCGCGCGTTCGGACTCGACGCGTCCATTGTCGCGATTCTTACGGCGCGTCACGGCTCCGTCGAGAATCCTCGCGGGATCGATTTGCGGAAGGCGCTCCGCCTGGCCGATGCGGGCGTCTCCCTCGAATCGTGCGGCCGCGGCATCTCGCGAACGGCACCGGAATATATCCGCCAGGCCCGGGCCGATATCGTGATCGAGCTCACCCCGCTTCGGATTGGCCCGCGGCAGATCGCCGTCGAACACGGGCTCGCGGCACTGCAATCCGGCAAGCATCTGATCACTGCGAACAAAGGCCCGGTCGTGTACCACTATCGTCGCCTGCGCGAGCTCGCCCGCCAGAACCACGTCGGATTCCGCTATGAAGGGACCGTGATGGACGGAGCGCCCGTGTTCAACCTGTTCCAGGAGGCGCTTCGCGGAGCGCGGATCGAATCCTTCGAAGGCATCTTGAACAGCACGACGAACCTCGTCCTCTCCGAGATCGAGGCCGGCCGGACCTATGCGGACGGCGTCGAGGCGGCGCGGCGAATCGGATTCCTGGAGACGGATCCGTCGATGGACCTCGACGGATGGGACGCCACGATGAAAGCATGTCTCCTCGCGAACGTCCTCATGGGCGGCCGACTCCGCCCCGAGCGGGTCCCGCGGCAAGGGGTCTCGACTATGCCGGCCGACGCCGTTCGGACCGCGAGGGCGGAGGGGAAACGCGTGAAGCAGGTCGCGCGGGGATGGCGTGAGGGACGTGCCGTGCGAGCGTCCGTCTCCCTCGAGTCGATCGGCCCGGATCATCCGCTGTTCTCGGTGAACGGCACCTCAAGTTCCCTTGTCGTGCGGACCGACATGCTCAAGGAATTTCAGATCGTCGAGCGGGATCCGGGGTTGCGCCAAACCGCGTTCGCGGTGTACTCCGACCTGATCGCGATCCACGAAGGCCGTCTGTGTCCGTGAGTACGCTTATATCGCGCGGACCGGATGGGCCGACGATGCGGGTCGTCCTCGGGGGGACGTTCGACATCCTGCACAGAGGGCATGAAGCGCTCTTGCGCGCTGCGTTCGAAGGTCGGCCCGAGCGCGCGTTGATCGGCCTGACGACGGACCGGTTCGCCCGCGAGTCGCGGAGCCGCGTGAATCCCTACGCCACCCGCGAGCGGAATCTCGTGCGTTTCCTGGCCGCGCGGAAATGGCGTCCGGCGAAGATCGAGCCAATCGACGATCCGTACGGCCCTGCGGACGACCTCCCCGATCTCGACGTGATCGTCGTGTCGGCCGAGCGTCATCCGGTCGCGATCGGACTCAACGAGACACGTGCTGCGAAGGGCCTGCCTCCGCTCGAAATCCGCGCGGTGCCCATGGTCCTCGCGCAAGATGGCCTGCCGATCGCCTCCCGACGGATTCGAGCTGGCGTCATTGACCGAACCGGCCGACGCCTGACCCCGCTGCGCGTCCGGGTCGGCACGGACAACCCGGTCAAGGTCCGGGCCGTCCGTCGGGTGATGGCGGACCTATCGCTGCGGGCCCGCGTGCAAGGCGTGCGGGTGAGGACCGACGTCCCCGAGCAGCCGTTCGACGACGAAGCCGTCACCGGCGCCGTGAATCGGGCGAAGGCGGCGATCGGCACCGGCGACTTCGGCATCGGGATCGAGGCGGGACTCGTGTGGTCCCTGGTGATCTCCGACTACTTCGACGTCCAATACGCCGCCGTCGTCGATCGCGCGGGCCACGTGACGGTCGGTCACGGACCCGGGTTCACGTATCCGCCGCGCATCCTGGAGAGCGTCAAGGCAGGCCGGACCGTTGGCAAGGCGATGGCGCGGCTGACGGGGATTCGCGGCATCGGTTCGAAGGAGGGCGCGATCGGCTACCTCACGGAACGCCGCCTCGATCGGGACGATCTGACGGAATCCGCGGTCCTCATGGCGATGGTTCCGCGGATCCGACGCGAGCTATACGCCCGAGGCGTCGCGCCCCGCTAGGCCATGTACATTGGCTGGACCGCGCAGCGGCCGCACCAAATCGCGTTGAACACGACGATGTTGTCGGCGCGGCCTTCGGCGGCCCATCCGCTCACGAATCGGTTCGCCCTCGTGTGGTCCGGGCAGACCCCGGCCCCGCAGAACCGGCAGATCGCACGCGCGTTCTTCTCGCAGTAGTAGCAAATCATGCCGTCGGTAAGCGAGGCCCTGCGGAATATCCTTCCGGACCGCACAAACTTTTTAGTCCCGCCACCGTTCGGAGCATGGGGCTCCTTCTCCATGCCGGCCAAGATTGCGATCAACGGATACGGGACAATCGGCAAGCGCGTCGCCGACGCGGTCGCGTTGCAGGACGACATGCGCCTCGCCGGCGTCGCGAAGACGAAGCCGGACTTCGAGGCGAAGCTCGCGGTACGCAAGGGACATGCCGTGTATGCCGCGAACAAAGACGCGCTCGCGAACTTCGAGAAGGCCGGCGTGAAGGCCGCGGGGATCCTCGACGATCTCGTCAACGAGGCGGACCTCGTCGTCGACTGCACGCCCGAGGAGAGCGGATACAAGGCCCTCTACGAAAAAGCGGGCGTGAAGGCGATCTGGCAAGGCGGCGAGGAGCACGCCCTCACGAACCTGTCGTTCAATGCGGCCGCGAACTACGCCGACTGCATCGGCGCCTCGTTCGTTCGCGTGCCGTCGTGCAACACGACGGGGCTCATCCGCACGCTCTATCCGCTCGACGCCCACATCGGCGTGGAAAAGGTCCTCGCGGTCATGGTGCGCCGCGCCACGGACCCGGGCGATTCGAAGAAAGGCCCCATCAACGCGATCGAGCCGGAACTCGAGATGCCGAGCCATCACGGCCCGGACGTGCAGAGTGTCCTCCCCGACCTGGACATTCACACGATTGCGGTCAAGGTGCCGACGACGATCATGCACCTGCACACGCTGGCCGTGGACCTGAAGAAGTCGGCCGACGCGACCCAGGTCCTGGACGTCTGGAAGCGGTTCCCGCGCATCCTATCCGTGTCGGGCGGGGATGGCATCAAGTCGACGGCCCAGATCATGGAAATGGCCCGGGACCTCTCCCGGAGTCGCTCGGACCTGTACGAGATCGCCGTGTGGCGGGACGGGGTCCACGTCGTCGACGGCAAGCGCCTGTACTACTTCCAGGCGGTCCACCAGGAGGCGGATGTCGTCCCGGAGAACGTCGATGCGATCCGGGCCTTGCTCGGACTCGAGAAGGACGGCCGCAAAAGCATGGAGAAGACGGACCGCTCCCTGGGCATCGGAATCGGCAAGTGAATCCCAGCTGACCGAGCGCGCCCGTTCGGGGTCGGCTAGTCCTTCCGTTCCAGGCGCTGGATCCGCTTCGCCGCCCGCTGGATCGCGCCCATCAGCGCGTGGAACTCCCACTTGGTCGGCACCGCGCGGCCGATGAGACGCCGGAACATGACTTGGGTGCGCGCCCGTTTGTGGACCGGATAGTTCGTCACAGCGAGCAACGACCTGAACGCCGCGTGGAGTTTCTCTTTCTCCATCCCGGAGGCTTCTCGTCTCCCGTGCCTGATCGCCCCTGCGGCGAGAAATTCGTACAGCACGATCGTCACGGCATGGGACAGGTTCAGAATCGGATATTCCTCGGAGGCGGGAATCGTGACGAGCAGGTCGCACCGCCGCAGTTCGTCGTCGAGCAAGCCGAAGTCCTCCCGCCCGAACAGCAGCGCGATCCGTCCGTCTTTCTTCGCGACGCGCGATGCGGCCTCTCGCGGAGCCAGCGAGATTCGAGCGAAGCGCTTCTCGCTCTTCGTGTCCACGCCGGACGTTCCGATGATCAGGTCGGTTCCCTTCAACGCAGCATCCAGGTCGCCGACCGAGCGCGCGGATTCCAGGATCTCAATCCCCCGCATCGCCCGCTGCCGGGCTTCGTCCGCCAGGCGGCAGGGATTCACGAGGACGAGCTCGGCGACCCCGAAGTTCTTCATCGCCCGCGCGACCGCACCGACGTTGCCCTCGTTCTTCGGCTCAACGAGGACCACGCGGAAGGTCGGCACACTGCGGTCGATATAATGTAACGGAGATATGCCTTGGCATGAGGGTCGCGCTCAAGATCGCGTACGAGGGCGGCGCATTCTTCGGCCATCAGCGCCAACCGGACCGCCGCACCGTCGAAGGCGAGTGCCTCGCGGCATTGCGGGCAGGTAAGATCCTTCGCGATCCGAAGACGTCGTTCTTTCGAAGCGCGAGCCGGACGGATCGGGGCGTGAGCGCCATCGGAAATGTGATCGCCTTCGATTCCGCCCTCCGAGGCGAGGCGGTCGTAGGCGCATTCAACGACCGGGCGCGCGAGGTTTGGGCCTGGGCGTATAGCGAAGTCCCGCCAGGATTCCATCCACGACATGCCGTCGAACGGTGGTATCGCTACCAC
The DNA here is from genome assembly GCA_035299725.1 of Thermoplasmata archaeon. GTDB lineage: Archaea > Thermoplasmatota > Thermoplasmata > RBG-16-68-12 > RBG-16-68-12 > RBG-16-68-12. The sequence goes on along the minus strand of DATGWB010000140.1, from coordinate 5,057 downwards.
CTATACGACGATCTTCCGGTGGACTCGCTCCGCGCGGTCGGCGCTCTGTTCCTGGGCGACCGCGACTTTCGGGGCTTCACCTCGGAGCCGCCAACCGGTCCGTTCGCCCTCAACCGACTGGACGTCGCGCGGGACGATGACGCGATCGTGATCGATGTGCGCGCAGGAAGTTTCCGCCGCGGGATGGTTCGCCGGATCGTCGCGGCCATGCTCGCCTTCGCACGAGGCGACGTCGCACTGGGAAAGATCCAAGACGCTCTCAAGGGGACCCGTCAGGATTTTGGTGTCGCGCCTCCGGGACCTCTATTCTTGATGGACGTCTCGTACGATTTCCCATTTCACGTTGTCCGAAAGGGGAAAGCACTCGATGAGTGGCGCACGTTGCGGGTGGAGGCGGCGCTCCGTCGGCGGTGGCTGGGGTCACTCGAGTCCGTTACGACCGGGTAAGGTTCTCCGTCGGTTTTCGAGGACTCGCGCGGCGGTGCGATTCGACGTTCGGAGGCTCAGAGGGTTCGAGAAACGTACCAAGACATGGTTCGAAACTCGAGCTAAAACGCGGTTCGGACAAACGTTCTTATAGGCTCCGCCCTGTTCCGATTTAACTTCCGGTTGAGGGAGGAGTCTCGCTTGATTCCAAAGCTACTGCGCTCGAAACACGTGCACGCGGTTTTGATCGTCTACGTGATGGTCGCCGCGGGTCTGTTGTTCGTGCTGCTGGCCCACCCGGCCGCGGCCGTTGCCGGGTCGAAGGATACCTTGACGGTGGGCCTTCAGAACGACATGGTGAACCCGAACTATTTCGATACTGCCACGAATAGCGTCTGGAAACAGTATCACGTGGAGTTCAACTTCGAAGGGTTGTTCTCCCATGACCCTGATTTTACGACGTTTAACGTGTTGTCAGACCCGGCCCGAGGTGGGTCGGCTTGTCCGGCCGGGAGTCTGCCGAGCGGCCCAGGATATTGCATTGATTCAACCGGTTTCGGAGTGACCGTCTACCTCCGAAACAACGCGACGTTCACGAACGGCCAGACATTGACCGCGAACGATGTCGTGTTCACATTCCAGACGTTGCCGTGGTCCACCTACCAGCTGGGGATCTTCAATTCGATCTGGTCCGACACGAAGACGTACCCGCTCTGGAACGCGACCACTTGTGGGAGCAGCCCGAAGTGTGTGTCCCACATCGGCGTCGAGAAGATCGACGCTACCACAGTGAAATTCCACCTGGCCAAGACGTACGCTCTGTTCTTCTACGACACGATGGAGACCCCAATCATTCCGTCGGGTCTGTGGACGAACCACATGGGCACGTGGCCCCAGCTCAACCTCTCGAACCCCGCGGCCCGGTTGACGGACACGTACGACAACTCGATCGATCTGACGTACAACGGGCTCGACGCGGCGACGGGCTCTGGGCCCTTCATGCTGACATCGTGGACGCACAACGCGGACGCTATGATCGACGTCTCGCCGAGCTACTGGGGCAAGGGACAAACCCACACCTGGAGGGGCGATGCGTATCCGTTCTACCCGAAGGCCCTGCGCCACATCCGCGCGGTAATCTACGGAAGTCTCGACGTCATCAGCTTGGCGCTTCAGCGGGGCGACATTGACACCCTGGTCTGGCCCCTCACGCCGGGCTTCCTGAGCCAGGTTCAGTCCAACCCGGCGATTAACATCGAGCAGGTCACCGACTCCGGGTTCTTCTACGTCTCCTTCAACATGCGCGAGCGGCCGTGGGGACAGGCCCCGTGGAGTCAGACCCTCCGGAAGGCGTTCTCGCAGGCGATCGACAAAGATTACATCGTGAACACGCTCATGGGTGGATTCGGCGTCAAGGGAACGGTCCCGATCGCGATTTCGAATCCGCTGTACGTGAACACGACCGCGACCCCGCCAGGCTTTGACATCAATGCGGGTCACGCGGCCTTGCTCGCCGCAGGATTCCATGACTGCAATGGCGATGGGTTCCTCGAGGCACCGGACTGCTCCCCCGTGAAGGCGACGATCCTCACACCTCCGAAGGATTACGATCCGATCCGCGCGGACGCCGGCATCATGATTTCCAAGAACCTGAAGACGATGGGCCTGGACATCGATGCGGCCCCGACCAGCTTCGACACGATCGTGGCGAAGGCGTTCTCGGCCCCGGTCTCGTTCGACGTCTACGTCCTGGGCTTTTCACTGGGCGACTTCCCGGAGACGTACATCTGCGACTTCTTCTGCACGAGCCGAGACGTGAACCTCGGGACGGGCGGATCCAACTCCGCAGGCTACAGCAACTCTTCGGTCGACAGCCTGATCAACAGCGCGTTGACCGACACGGACACCGCAAGCCGCGTCCAGAAGATCAAGGACGTGGAAGGGATCTTGACGGACCAGCTGCCGTGGAACGTCCTGTACTACCGCAAGAACCTGAACGCGTACCGGAACGACGCATGGACCGGTTGGGCGAACTACCCGAACGGCGGCGGCATCTACAACCCGTGGTCGATTCCTCACATCGTCCCGGCGGGAACCGTGACGCCCCCGACGGGTGGCTCGTTGACGGTCGCGCTCTCGATGCCCGACCAGGTGTACGCGCGTCAGGTCGCGCCCTTCGACATCCTTGTGTCGCAGGGGACCGCCCCGGCGAGCGGCGCAGCGGTCACGTTGACCTTGAGGTACGGCTCTCAGACCATTACTCAAAGCGGGACCACGGACGCCGGCGGACGGGTTCACTTCACCTGGACCGTGCCTGTCATCCAAGGCAACGTGATCGTTTCGGTCGTGGCGACTAAGGGCACTTTGAGCGGAACGAACGGGAAGGTGATGGAAGTCACCGTTGCTCCGCCTGCACCGATATCGACGCTAAGCCTGAGCACGCCGACACCGGTGATCGCCCCGTCAGGGACGGCCACGATTACGGCGCGCCTCGTCGACGCAACGGGTGCCGGACTTGTGGGCTATACGGTCAACATTGACACGACGCTCGTGTTCGGGGCCATCTCACCGGCCTCGGGCGTAACAGACGCGACCGGGAGGACGGCCTTCACGTACACGCCGCCGGCCGCGGGTGTGTACACGAACCAGCATCTGACCGAAGTTATCAAGGCGAACGTCACAGTGCCAAACACGATTGTGGCCACGACTCAGAAAGCATCCATGATCTTGTTCGTCCAGAACGACGTCACGCCGAACTGGCTGACTGTCAGCGCTGCGTCGACGTCCGCGAACGGGCTCGTTGTGAACCCAGTCATCAGCCAGGCGAACTTCACGGTGACCGTGTCGTCCTGGTCGGGAGCCGCGGTGGCCGGCATCGATGTCGACCCGCAGGTTTCCGACACCGGGAACCTGACCGTGGCGGCCACGAGCGCGGGCTCGAACCGGACCGACGCGAGTGGTCACGCAACGTTCACTGCGACCGAGACCGCCTCCGCGAGGGCGGCCGGACACAATGTGAACGTGGGGCTGCGCTTCGTCGCTCGAAACCAGGTCTTCTCGACCTCGGATGAGCTCGAGGTGCTCGTGTCCACCGGACTAACGACCGCAGGTCACGCGGCATGGATCACGTTCGACGCGAGGGCGATGGCTTTCGACCCGACGGGCGCAACGAACAACGTCACCGCGCATGTGGTGGACCAAACGGGTGCGGCCGCCAACGGAGTCCCGGTGTTCTTCCAGATCACCTATGGCGACCTTGGCCTACCCGCAGAATTCGATTGGTCGTACCACTATGGGTGTAGCACGACCTGCGGGGCGGACCCACCCAACTACCAGGGCACGGGGCTCGACCTGAACTCATTCGGGATGGGCAGCCTCGGCGGATCCTTTGCGAACTCGCCTGTGATCGGGGATCCGACGGTTGGCACCAAGTGGGGTGTCACGAACTTCGTCGAGGACTTTGAGGTCGTCGGAAACCTCGGTGTGGTCGACTCCTGCGACTCTACCACATGGCCCACAGGCTTCAGCGGCCTGTACACCATCAATGCGACGAGCTTGACCGGAGCCGGCACGGCTCCTCCCGGCACGGTCAAGGTTCACTTCACGGCGATGCCGCACAAGATTGACTCGAGGGTCCAGGTCAAGGCCTACATCGGCGGAACGCCGGACATCTCAGCAGACGCGTGCAACTTCGTCGCGTCCGCCGAGAAGTACGCGTTCGCGATTGATTCGGGCGTCGTGATTCAGCGGGCGCCGGTCTTCGGACTCGCCTCGGTGACCCTGTCTGCACCCATCTTCACGTCTCAAGCACTCGGCATGACCATCCATGCTCTGTTCAAGGGACTGAACGGCGCGACTGTGCCCGATCCCGAGGTCTTCCTCGTTCAAGGCCCGGGTCCCTGGTGCGGCCGGTGCACGTCAGCTCGCAACGTGAAGGGTACGTTCGGCGGGACAATCACCGGGACCTCGTTGGGCTACGTGAACTACACCCGGACCGAGACGCTCGTGAGCCTATCCCAGTCGTTCCCGCTGAGTTTCATCCCGAACGACTTCCGGTACGCATTTGGCGGGACTGACGAGATGTTCAGCGGTGCCTACGGCAAGTATTGGATCTCTCCGAATTTCGCGGCGCCGCTCGCGAAGATTCCGTTCGACTTCACGATCGGGTACCTGTACCTCCCGACGACGAGGGCGTTCCTGACCGTGTCGTTGGATCGGACCCTACTGGCGCCTGGCGGGACCGCGACCGCGACCGTCCAAGTCTGGAGCATCCTGACGGGCGGACCGATCGCCGGTGCGAACGTCTGGAGCGGCAGCTCGCAGGTCACCACGGATTCCACAGGAACGGCAACGTTCAACGTGACGGCGGCGACGCTCGGAGCGACGGAAGGACTGGTCGTTGCGACCACGTCCTACGGTGGTGCGGCGCGCGGCTGGTTCGGTTATGTCGCGTCCCCACCGGTAGTGACCTACGGTACGCCAACGGTGACGGCTGCAGAAGTCGGTAGCGCCTCGACGATCACCGCCACGGTGACGAACACGTTGGCGGTCGCTGGTTCCGCGCCGGTCACGCTCTATGTGGACGGCGCCGCAGTGGCGGTGCAGACGGTGAACCTGACGTCCCTTGGAAC
>DATGWB010000139.1:0-3184 GCA_035299725.1 Thermoplasmata archaeon | reverse complement strand
GCCGCGGGATGGGCCGTGGGCACCTGGGAAGGTAGCGGACCGGGCGCCTACTCGGGACCGCAAGCGAGTCCGACGATTCTCGTCGTCGGGCCGATCTCGGAAATCGCCGTCCTGTATCCGGGACTCACGATCCATGCCGGTGATGGCGGTTCCGTCTCCTTCTCGTTCGGATCCACGTCCGGAACCGTCGCGGGCGGTTCGTCCCAGACGCTGTACGTTCCATCCGGGACGATCGTCACGATCGTGGCGAGTCCGTCGTCCTCGTATACGTTCACGCAGTGGAGCGGAGCGTCGTCGAGCAATCGGTCGAGGGTTACGGTGACCGTGGCTGGCCCCGCCGACGTGACCGCGCACTTCTCGTTCTCCGCGGGCGCGGCGCTGGCCTTCTACTCGGCCATCGCGGCGGTGGCGATCATCGTTGCCTTGGTCGTGCTCGCGCTGGCCGTCCGGAGGCGACGTCGCCGGACCGAGCTACCGCCTCCACCGCCCCCTGCGACTCCCCCTCCACCTCCGCCGCCTTAGGCATCCCGACGGCAGGCCCGACAAAAGTATATCCCGCTCCCTGGTAACGCAGTCTTGCCCACCGGAGGTGAAATCGTGCCGCTCCAGATCGGAATCGATGCGCAGACGAAGGAAGCCGTGGTCCTCGCGGAAGACGCGCTCCTCCGACACGTCGTGATCCTCGGCGCGACCGGCGCAGGGAAGACGGTCCTCGGGAAGGCGTTCCTCGAGGAGGCCGTCCGCGCAGGCGTCCCGGTGATCGCGGTGGATCCGCAAGGCGACCTCGCGTCGTTGGCCCTTCGACCCAGTTCGGAATCGGCCGAGGAGCATCCCGTCCCACAAGAGATCGCGGACGAATACTGGGCGCGCGCGGCCGTATCCATCCTCACGCCCGGCTCGACGCGCGGGACGCCCGTCGCGTTGAATCCGCTCAGGCGCCCGCCGAGCGCCGCGACCTCGGAGGATCTCATCATCTCGCTGGACGCCCTCGCCGAGAGCCTCGCGGCCGCGATGGGATACGATCCCGGGGCCGAGGTCGGCGCGCGCGTGAAAGATTTCCTGTTCTTGACGTTGCAAGGGGCGATCCAGTCAGGCGCTTGGCCTCCCGACATCCCAAGCCTCGTGCGGCTCCTCGAGCACGATGCATCCCCGGAGGCCGCGAAACTCCTCACGAACCGGGAGCGGGCCTCCCTCGTGCGCCGCGCCGAATCGATGACCGTCGGCGCGAAAGGACTGCTGTTCACTGCGGGCCCAGCCCTCGATGTCGAAGCGATGCTGCAGGCCCCGAAGGGCCGAGTCCCCGTGAACGTCGTGTACACGGGAGGTCTGCGGAACGCACACGAGCGAGAGCTCGTTGTGGCCACGTTGTGCAAGGACGTTGTCGCGTGGATGACCATGCACCCGAGCGGGGACTTGCGGCTCGTGGTCTACATCGACGAAGTCGCAGGCCTCTGCCCGCCTCATCCGCGGAACCCGCCCGCGAAGAAGTTCCTATCCCTCCTGTTCCGGCAGGCGCGCAAGTACGGCGTCGGCGTGATCGTCGCGACGCAGAACGTGACGGACCTCGACTACAAGGCGCTCGGTCAGGCGAGCACCTGGGCCCTGGGTCGGCTCATGGCGAAACAGGACCTCGACCGCGTGCGGCACGTCGTCGCGAGCGTCCATGCGGGCCCGGCCGACAAAGTCCTCGCAGCGATCCCGGCCCTCCGGGCGGGGGAGTTCATCCTGCTCTCGCCCGACAACCTGCAGTCCGCGCAACGACTCGCGGTTCGCGGCTTGGCGACGCGGCACGAGGTCGTCCCGGAAGAGAAGTTCCGGGAGATTCAAGCGACCGGGGCCATCTCCGAGTCGGACTCGGCAGCGAGCGACCGCACATCGCGTCGGCGACGGACGGCCGCGGCAGCGACCCGGGCCGCGAAGGCGGTCGACCCCGTCGACGTCGAGGAAAGGATCGGCCTGCGGGTCCTCGGCCTCTTCGACGACGGGCCAGGAATGTATGGTCCAGAGGAGATCGGCTCAAAGATCGTGGTCGACGGCCGGTTCCTCGCGATCCTCCTCCGCAAGTTAGCCGAACATCGCCTGTTGCGTGTCGAACACATCGACGGTCGGGAGGTGTACTGGGATCCGACGATCGGCTTCGATCCGCGCCGGGGTGCGCCGAAGCTCCTCGCGCGGTTCCCTCTGCGCTTCCCGTTGGTGAAGGCAACGAAGCACGCGCGAGACCGACTCCGCCGGCGGATGCTCGTGATTCCGAACGAGCGGATCGTTCGGAAGGACTTCTACTACCTGCCGCTCTGGCGGGTCGAGGCGGAAATCTCCTCAGGCGGCCGAAACGATGGACGGGCAGCCCGCCAGTTCTACGTGAACGCCGTGACCGGTGAGGTGGGCTACGCGGTCTACGGACGCCTCACGTTCGAGGAGATTCCCCGCAAGGATGCGGTGCGTCTCGAACCGCTCGCGGCGAAGTCCACCCTCGAACATGTCTCGGCCGAAACGGTCAACGACGCGATTCCGGTGGCGAAGGTCGGGCCGTCGCAGGCCCAAGATATCGTGCGGACGACGCTTGGCGCGAAGCCGACGGAATCGGAACCGGAACTCGTCCTCCTGCCGATGTGGCGATTCGACGTCCGGTCGAACGGCGCCGGTCGCGAACGCACGATGTGGATGGAAGGGACCTTCGGTTCCGTCTTCGAGAAGTCGCCATGAAGGCGTCGATCACATGAGACCGAGGGGCCCGAGCTTTTCCGGCAAGTATGTGTCCGTGACGTAGTCGAGTCCGTACTTCGCGAGCGCCTGCTGCTCGGCTTTCTTGTTGATCTGAAGCATCGTCTGGATTTCGTTCCGCCAGAACTCATCGTTGAAGCGCGGGTCCGACATCTCCGCGTTCAGTGCTCCGACGTCTCGCGGGGTGAGCGCGTCCGTGGGCAGTTCGTAATTCAAGATGTCGCTCGCGGTGATGCCGACGAATTCGGCGGTCGGCGTCGCGAGGTATTCGGAGATGTGTGCGGTCTTGATCGCGCCGTAGGCCACGGATGCATGGATCCGGAACGACCAAGGATCCCCGTCGGTGAACGTGGCGCATGGCAGCTTCAGCTCCTCGTTCAGCCGCTTGAGCAACCGGCGAGTGCTTCGACTCGGCTGACCTTTTAGGTGAACGAGAATGCATTTCGCGTCCTCGTCGAAG
>DATGWB010000138.1:0-2315 GCA_035299725.1 Thermoplasmata archaeon | reverse complement strand
ATGGCCCGCGAGCAGGCGTGACGGCAATGGAGTCACCGCCGGCCATGCCGCGACGGTCGTGCGCCAGCGCGCGAGGATGTACGCGCACGGGAAGAACGTCACGATCCCGAGGAACAGACCGAGGTTCAACAGTCCCGTCGTCGTCGTGAGCGCGCCCGCAAGGGGCTCGACGACGACCAGGCCGAGCGTGTACGCGAACGCGCCCATCGACAAGACGGTCGCACGCTGGCCCGGCTCCAGTCGGCGGTTCAGGAACGCGGTGGTGAGGGCGGGCTGCAGGCTCCAGACGACGTAGATCGGCACCTGGAACAACGCCGCTCCGGCGAACTGCCCGGCACCATACATGCCGAAGAACGCGGCCGAAGCCATCAGGACCAGGAGCGCGAGCGTCCCGAATTCTCCGAGGATTCGCGTGATCGTCCCGGCGAACGCGGACCAGATCGCCGCGACGAGGAGGAAGCCGCTGATCGAAATCGCGATTGCGGACTCGGAGAGACCGAGCGCCTGAAGATAGAGCGGCCGGAACACGGCCATCACATACAGCGTGACGCCGAGGAAGAGCTCGACGCCGATCAACAGGGCGACGCCCTCGCGTCGACGCACGACGCGGAGGCCCTGGACGAGTTGCTCCACGTACGTGGACTCGGGCGTGCGATCGACCTTCGGCTCGCGGAAGGTGACCGCGACGGCGACCGCTCCGAGGTTCAGCAGGGCGCCGACCAGGAGCGTGAGCCGGAGGTCGCCGACCACGCCGACGAACACGCCTCCGACGAAAGCCCCCGCGGCATTTGATAGGAGCTGGATCATCGTGACGCGGCCGATGTACCGCGGGAACTCCGATTCGTGACCCGCCTCGAGCAACGTCTCGTACAGATACGCGGAGGTCCCGATCGAGAACGCTGCCCCGAGGGACCACACGACGTTCGCGGCAACGTACCCCCAGAACGTCGCGCTGATTCCATAGCCCAGGATGCCCGCGGATCGGAACAGCTCGCTTAGGACGATCGTCCTCCGCCGCGGCGTGCGGTCCGCGACGATGCCGACGGGCAGCTGGAACACGAGGAGGCCGACCCAGAACGCGACGTCGACGAGGGTGAACTCGAAATCGGAGGCGAGGTGGCCGCGGATCCAGAGCGCCCAGAACGGGATCCAGATCGCGAACGAAGACGCGCCTTGGTACACGTAGAAGCGACGCACGCGCGTCCGCAGATCCGGAGTCGACACGGGTTTCGTCGACCGCGAAAGCCCCATGCCCCTTATACGATGCGCTCGGATGCGACGCGGTTCTGAGAAAACGTTAAGGCGCTTCCCGGCGTCCTCGATTCACGCTCCGAAGAACGGGTTCCCGACGTCGGCCGAACCATCGCGCGGAGCGGTAGGATGCCGCTCCTGACCGTGAAGGGCCTCAAGACCCACTTCCAAACGCAAGAGGGGACCGTCCGGGCGGTCGACGGCGTCGACTTCACCTTGGGGGAAGGCGAGAGCCTCGGCCTCGCCGGGGAGAGCGGCTGCGGCAAGACGACCGCCGCCCTGTCAATCATGCGCCTCCTTCCGTCGAACGGCAAGATCGTCGACGGGACGATCGATTACGTCGGGTACGACCTCGCGAAGGTCACGGAGGGCCAGCTCCGGGCGATCCGGTGGAAGCACATCTCGATCATCTTCCAGGGAGCGATGAACGCCCTGAACCCGGTGAAGCGGATCGGTGACCAGATCGCCGAGCCGATCGTGATCCACGACAAGGTGGACAAGGAAGCCGCGATGAAGCGCGTCGGCGAGCTCCTCGAACTCGTCGGGATCCACCGCGAGCGCGCCCAGGAATATCCGCACGAATTCTCCGGCGGCATGCGGCAACGCGTGATGATCGCCATGGCGCTCGCCTGCAACCCGCGGATCGTGATCGCGGATGAGCCGGTCACCGCGCTCGACGTCATGATCCAGGCGCAGATCCTCGAACTCCTCGAGCGCCTGAAGCGGGAACTCGACCTCTCGATGATCCTGATCTCACACGACCTCAGCGTGATGGCGGAGACATGCGACTCGATGGCGATCATGTACGCCGGGAAAATCGTGGAGCGCGGGAGCGTCCGGGACGTGTACAAGAACGCGAAGCATCCGTACACGAAGGACCTAATCGGCGCCTTCCCGGACATCGAAGGTCCACAGACGCTGCCGGCGTACATCCCGGGCCTACTGCCCTCGTTGATCAATCCGCCGCTCGGGTGCCGTTTCCATCCTCGATGCCGGTATGCGTGGCAGCTGTGCGTCGACCAGGAACCCGGCCTCGACCCGGTCGGAGCGGACCACTTCGCCGC
>DATGWB010000137.1:0-3489 GCA_035299725.1 Thermoplasmata archaeon | reverse complement strand
GTTAGGGTTCGTTCCTCGGCCGCCGCCAAATCCTGGTTGTCCGAGAATACGAACGTCGCGTCGGCAGGGAGGTTCGCCTCCCGGACGTCTTTGCCGCCCTCCTTGACGTACACGAACGATGGACCGAGGCGATCGAGCGCCTCCTCGAAATTCGTCCGCGAACCGAACACCCCCGGAGAGGTCTCGCGTTCGATTCGGGAGACATCGTCCAGCGCGCGCCGGACGAGCGCCGCGTTGCTCCGGATGTCCGGTTGGTAGCTCCGGAGCCGAAACCCTTTGAGGCGAACGAATCGCGGCGGGTCCGGCTGACCCAGCAGGAGGAGACCGACTTCCACATCGCGACGGAGATCATGGGCGAGGAGGAGCGCCGCGTTTGCCGCATTCAGCAGGATGTCCATGCGGCCCGCCGCACCGGCCAAGTCATCCAGGGAAAAGGAAGGGTTCGTGGAAGCCCGATGGCCGACGATCAGGAAACGTCGCACGACAATCGGATGGTTCCATTTCCGCTTAAGGGTTCGGGGTCGATATTTATTTTCCTATCTGGATATTATCGGTGTTCTCGAACGAATCGATTCCCGCGAGCGCCTCGATCGCGTCCCGGTGAAACGGCACGAGGGGAAGCCGCAACGCCTCCGCTCGAGGAATCCAGCGGACCGACTCGGTCTCGTTCGGACGTCGAATCGGCGAGCAGCGGTAGATCGATCCGGACCACTTCCGGTGGGAGAAAGTGCGCTCCACGCGCGTCCACCGCGGCCCCACGCGAACCTCGATGCCCGCCTGGGACCGAATCGAACCCTTGAGATCCGCCTTCTCCGAACGCCCGCTTCGCTCTCCGCCGGGAAGCGCCCAGAGTCCACCAAGCAGTTGGCCGCGAGGCCGCCGGACAACGAGGACTCGGCCATCGGCGGTCACGAGCCCGAAGACGACCGGGACCAGGGGCGGGGACCGCGGTCGAGATGAAACGGGCAGGTCTCGTTCCTCGCCGGCGGCACGTGCCATGCAGAGCCGTTCGATCGGACATTTGGGGCAGGCCGGCGCGAGTGGCGTGCAAATCGTCGCACCGAGCTCCATCATCGCTTGATTGAACGTGCCGGGCTGGTCCGACGGAACCAACCGAGCAGCAATCTCAGCGATCCGCCTCCGGACCGTTCCCTTCGTCACATTCTCGCGAATGCGGAAGACGCGTGCGATCACCCGGGTGACATTTCCGTCCACCGCGGGTACCGGAACTCCGAAGGCGATGCTGGCCACCGCACCGGCGGTGTACGGACCGATTCCGGGGAGCAACGCAAGCGCATCGAACGATGGAGGAATTCGTCCGCGATGCTCGTCGACGATCGCCCGTGCGGCCGCGTGCAGGTTCCGAGCCCGGCCGTAGAAGCCCAAGCCTTCCCAGATCGCGAGGACATCGTCCAGGGGGGCCGCCGCCAGATCCCGAATCGTCGGGAATTGCGTGAGGAACCGCTCATAATACGGCGTGCCGTTCTTGATCCGGGTCCGCTGAAGGAGATATTCGGCGACCAAGATTTGATAGGGGTCCCGGGTCCGACGCCAAGGCAGGTCCCGTCGATGCGCGTCGTACCACGGAAGCAGCCGCGCGCGGACGTCCTCCGGGGAAGGTTCTCCCATCCCTCGCGCGATGCGTCGAGCCACATATCAGGATTCGGACCACCGAGCGATGGAACCGTGATCCTACTAATCAACCTTGAATAAGGGTAACAAGCGCGTCACTCACTTGAAGATCTCACCCGTTTCGCGGCTCCAGAAGATCAAGTCGAGTGCAGCCATCGGGATCCCGATCTCGTTCGAGAATCGCTCAATCCGTCGCTCGATGTCCAGGTATCGCCGTGGGGTCAAGCTCCGCGGCAACCGCCGGAGGACGCCGTGACGGATCAAGTTCCGGAGGATGTGGCGGTCCAAGATGGCGAGGTCTTCTCCCCGACCGGTGTTCCGAAGAAAGTGACTGGCCTCCTTCAGACCCAGTCCGCGGACCTCGCGGACGAGCCACCCGCGAGCATCCTTCGAGGATCGGAATGAATCCAACATGCTCGCGAGTTCTCCACGGCCTTGCGGAAAGAATTGCTCCCTCGCACGAACGATGAACGCCGCTTTGTGATTGTGGAACCGAGTCCGATGCCGCAGGAACGCGGCGATCTCCTCCGGCCCACCGGACCACAGGAGTTCGGCCTTCCGAAGCGCCGCGACCGCTGCATCCGATGTTCGTGCTCTGGATTGGATCGCCATCAGGCAGAAACAAAGCTCCTCGAAGAGACGTTCGTCCCCCTCGCGTCCCGTGCGACGGAATTCCTCGAGGCGCGCCTCGATCGCGGGCTGCTTGGCCCCGTATTCGATTCGCAGCGTGTCGATGTCGCGAAAGGCCGGCTTCAAGGATTCTGCCATCCGGTTGCGGACCATAAGACTGGCGGGAATCTCGAGCGTAATGACCGTGGAACTCCGTTGCCCGCCGCACGTTTAAATAACCGAATCCGCTACGAGGCGACCATGTCACTGCTGTACTTGCTGGCCCGCTGGCTCGACCGGATTTCTCCGGCTCCGATCGCGTACGCGCATTGCGACATCCCCTGCGGCATCTACGATCCGCATCACGCGCAGCTCGCGGCCCACACCGTCGTCCGGATGGTCGACCTGATCAATCAGCTCGAGAAGCCCGGCGCCAGCTCGACCCCGGAGCAGCGCCAAGAGTACACGAACAAGCTCACGCGGTACATCGCGACGAAGGAACAGCACTCCGAGATCGCGAAGAACGAAGTACGCATCTTGTGGGGCGACTACTTCAAGCCGGAGCACGTGAAGACGTTCCCGGAGCTCCATGAACTCGTGTGGAAGGCACTGAAATCGGGCTCGAAGGCGCGCCAAGAGATCAACCTCCAAGCGGCCGAGGACCTGCTCAAGGCGACCAACGACATCGCCTCCATCTTCTGGAAGACGAAGGGATTCGAGACAATCACCGCGAAGGCGCCGTACCCGACAGAGCGCCTGACCGTCTACCCGAAGTTCAAGTGATTCCGTCCGCGATGTTCCCGCTCCGCCGCTTCCGGGTCGAAGACGACAGCATGCGGCCTGCCTTGGAACCGGGCGATTACGTCCTCGTGAACCGTTGGGCGTACAAGTTCCGTTCTCCCGCAAAGGGCGACCTCGTCGTCGTGCGGGACCCGGAGACACCGCAGCGATTTCTGGTCAAACGGGTTTCCGCCGTCCCCGATGCGATGCAAGTCCGTGTGGCGGGCGACAACGCGGATCGTAGCCGAGACAGTCGCGCTTTCGGACCCATCCCAACGCGGGAAATCGTCGGGAAGGTCTGGATCCGGCTGCGATAGCGAACCGAGGTCAGTCCCACTTCTCGAATCGCACGTACGCGAAACCGAGGCGCTGGCAGAGGTTCTTCACGTCCTCGACCATGTCGTGCAGGCCGCAGATGAAGACCTGCTTGTTTCCGTAGTCGTTGATATCGTTCTCGATGACCTTCTG
>DATGWB010000136.1:0-3742 GCA_035299725.1 Thermoplasmata archaeon | reverse complement strand
ACGGGACCGCGGGCTGGGAGCTCGTCAAAGCGCTCGACCTCGCCGCGTTCGGGAGGGGCCTCGCGCAGGAGGCCGTCGAGATGCTCGGCGCGGCGAAGCCTCCCGCGGGCCTCATGCAGGTGGTGACGGACCCTGGCGTCTCCGGCCTCTTGGCCCACGAAGTCATGGGCCACGCGTCCGAGGGCGACGAGATCGTCAAGAAGCGCTCCTTCCTCACGGACCAGGTCGGGAAGAAGGTGGGATCGGCCCTGGTCTCGATGTACGACGACGGCACCTATCCCGGGGCGCACGGGTCCATCCCGTTCGATGCGGAGGGCACGCCAGCCCACAAGACGACGGTCATCGACCACGGCATCTACCGCGGTTTCCTGCATAGCCTCGAGACGTCTGGCGTGTTGAAGGCCCGCCCCACGGGCAACGGCCGGGCGCAGGATTTCGGCCGCCGTGTCTGGGTGCGCATGACGAACACGTACTTCGGTGCGGGCCGCGACAAGAAGGATGAGATCCTGGAGGAGACGAAGTCTGGCGTGCTCACGCGCAAGTGGATCAGCGGGATGGAAGATCCGGTCGGCGGATCGTTCCAGGCCGTCACGCAATCGGGCTCCCGGATCCAGAAGGGCGAGGTCGGCGAGCGCGTGCGCGGCATGACCCTGACCGGCGACGCGTTGTCGATCCTGAAGAGCGTCGACCGGGTCTCGAAGGAGATCGCCCTCGACGGCGGGTCGTGCGGGAAAGGGGAGGAGGACTACGTGCCCGTGGCCGCCGGCGGGCCGTTCATGCGTTGCAAGATCGTCGTCGGAGGCGGCTGACATCGACCCTCTCGACCTCGCCTCGGACGCGGTGCGCCGGGCGCAGTCCGAAGGCGCGGATGCCGCGGAAGCGTACGCGATCGCGTTCACCTCGCGGTCCGTCTACATCGAGGACGACGTCCCGAAGGTCGCTGAGGAACGGAGCGAGACCGGCCTCGGCGTCCGCGCGGCGAAAGCGAAACGGGTCGCGTTCTCGGCGACGACCCTCGCCTCTCCCGCAGACGTCCGTTCGGCCGTGAGCGCGGCGATTGCCGGGTTGAAACGCGTCCCGGAGGACCCGGACTTCTCAGGCCTTCCCACGGAGGCGGGGAAGGGCGAGGTGCGAGGCGCATGGGACGCAGCGACCGCGACGACCGACATCGCGGGCCTCCTGGACGCCGCGAAGACGTTCACCGATGCGGTCCGGCAATCGAAGGCCACATCGGTCCCCAAGGCGATCCTCCGGATCCAGGAGTACACGTTCCGCGTCGCGAACTCGAACCAGGTCGTGGCGAACCATCGAGGCACTCTCGTGTTCGCGTACCTGACCGCGAAGTGCGGTTCGAAGGGGAAGTTCGGCGAGGGCATCCAGAAGGCGATGAACACGTCGATCCGGCCGATCGATTTCGCGGCGCACGGCGCCACCGTGGACCGCCGCGCGTCCGAGAACCTGCGCGCCCGCGCCTTCAAGGGCAAGCTCCCCGGGGTCGCGGTCCTCGATCCGTTGGACCTCGGCGAGGTCTTCCTCACGACGGTCGGCAGCGCCGTGAACGGCGAGGATGTCCACAAGGGACGTTCCCCGTGGGCCGGGAAGGTCGGTGCCGATGTCGCCTCGGCCGGCGTCACGGTGCGCGACCGACCGCGGATGGCAGGCGGCCTCGCGTCCGGTGTCGCGGACGACGAAGGGAATGCCACGCAGGACCGCACCCTCCTCGAGGCCGGGCGGCTGAAAGGGTTCTTCGCGGATCGCAAGCACGCGGCGTTGCTCGGCGTCCCGGCGGGCAACGGCTATCGGCGCGCGGTGGCAACGGTCGAGGGAGCGTATGCGCGACCCGCGGAAACGGAGCCCTCGAACCTCGTCGTCGAGCCGGGGCGCAAGTCCCTCGAGGCGCTACTCGCCGAGGTCGATTCCGGCGTCTACGTCGAGAAGTTCGCGGCACCGGAGGTGAATCCCCTTTCCGGATCGTTCGCGATGGAGGTCCGCAACGCGACTCTGATCAAGAAAGGCGAGCTGGCGGACCACGTGAAGGTCGCGCTGCTCACCGGGAACTTCTACGACGGGCTGAAGAACGTGGTCGGGGTGGGGCGCGACCTCACGCCCAGCCATGCGTTCGTGACGGCCCCGGGCTGCGCGTACGTCCCGCCAATGGCGTTCGACGGATTCGAACTCGTCGGGCAGTCGTGAAAACCTCGAGAACGCGCATTGCCAAACGTACTTAGTGGAGAGCCTGCTACGAGGGGCGAGGCGCGATTCATGGCCGAGGTGGAGATCCGCACCCTGAAACAGGTCGATCTGAAAGGCGGCACCGTCGTCGCGGCGTTCCCGAGCATCGGGCTCGTCAGCACGATCACCGCGACGTACATGATCACGAACCTGAAAGTCGACCAGGTGACGGCCCTGGAATCTCCCGACTTCCCGTCGCTCTCGATGGTCTACGCGAAGAAGCCGAAGTTCCCCGCCCGCGTGTACGCGTCCCAGGACCCGAAGATCGCGATTTTCATCTGCGAGATGCCGCTGCCGATGTACACCCACCGGCCGGTGGCCTATGCGCTCCTGAAGTGGGCGAAGGATCACCAATGCCGCTGGATCGTCCCGCTCGAAGGCTTGCCGGCGGAACCGGAAGCGCCGATGCCCGTCGAGCCGCCCGTCTGGGGCATCGGCAGCACGGACCGCGCGCGGGCCGAACTCGAGAAGCGCGGGATCCAGCAGCTCGAGTCGGGCATGATCACCGGGGTAACCGGTGTGCTCCTGAACGAGGGTCGGTGGCGCAACGCCGACGTCGTCGCGCTCCTGGCGGAAGCCCGGACCGACATCCCGGACGCCCGCGCGGCGGTCGCCCTCGTGCACGCCCTCGACCTGCTCCTCCCCGAGATCGAGATGGACCTGAAGCCCCTGCAGGCGCAGGCGAAGGCCCTCGAGGACCACCTCACGAAGCTGAAGCAGCAGGCCGCGGCCGTCGTCGTGCCCCAGCCGATCCCGAGCGACATGTATCGCTGAGCGGCACAATGACATAAGGGACGGGTCACCAATCCTCTACCGAAAGGAGATGGAGGCAGATTGACGCGGCCGTTCGCGCGGTCGCGTTCGAGGTGAGCATGGCAACGGATCCGGTGTGCGGCATGTACGTGGACGAGGGAACGCACCTCACCGCGGTTGTTCGCGGCCGCCAGTACTACTTCTGTTCCGAGACGTGCTTGGAGGCGTTCGCCGCGCCGGAGAGGGAGATCGCCCGCTTGAAGCGGCTCACTCTCTTCAGCCTCGGAGTCGGCATTCCGTTGTTCCTCATCGGCTTCGGTCAGGGGTTGGGCTGGTGGCTTGGAGGCCTTGAAGAACCCGTGAACCTCGTGTTCTTCGTCCTCGCCACGCCGGTGCAGTTCGTCGCCGGCTACCGCTTCTACCGCGGTTTCCTCGATGCCATCCGGAACAAGAGCGCGAACATGGACGTCCTCATCGCGATCGGCACCACGGCGGCATGGGCCTACAGCGCCGTCGTGACATTCCTCCCACTGCTTGGCGTTCCGCTCGTGGACAAAGGCACCTACTACGACACCGCGGCCGTGATCATCGGTCTCATCCTCCTCGGCAAATACTTCGAGGAGATTGCGAAGGGAAAGGCGGGCGACGCAATCCGCAAGCTCATGGACCTCGCCCCTCGCACGGCGCGCGTCGTCCGGGACGACCGCGAGGAGGAGATTCCCGTCGAGCTCGTCCAGGTGAACGATCTGGTCATCGT
>DATGWB010000135.1:0-5305 GCA_035299725.1 Thermoplasmata archaeon | reverse complement strand
CCAGCCGCCGGTCGCCTCGTTCACGGCGGCTCCGAATCCCGCGATCGTGGGTTCGCCGGTCGCGTTTGACGCCTCGGGATCCTCGGACCCGGATGGGAATATCGTCTCATACGCCTGGAACTTCGGGGACTCGACGGGAGGGAGCGGCGTCACCGCGGCCCACACGTACCTCACCTTCGGCACCTTCAACACGACCCTGACGGTCACCGACAACGAATCCTTCACCGCGACGGCGTATCGGCACATCGTCGTTCGCGCCCCGCCGCTTGCGTCCTTCACGGCGACGCCGAATCCGGCGGTCGTCCGCGCGAGCGTCACCTTCAACGCGTCCGCCTCCCGCGATCCCGACGGCAACATCGTCGCCTACGCGTGGGACTTCGGGGATTCCACGACCGGGAGCGGGGCGATCACGACCCATCCGTATGCGGTTCCCGGAACGTACAACGTCACGCTGAACGTCACGGACAACAGCTCATTGAACGGAACCGCCCACCACGACGTCGTCGTCCAACCCGCACCGCCCGGGCCGCAGCCACCGGTCGCCGATTTCACCGCCAATCCGCTGCGCGTGAACCCCGGTGTCTCGGTGACGTTCAACGCGTCCGCCTCGTTCGACCCCGACGGCATGATTGTCTCGTACACGTGGGAATTCGGGGATTCGACCGGCGGCAGCGGGGTCGTCGCGACGCACGCGTATGCGAACTCCGGCGTATTCACCGTCAACCTCACCGTGGTCGACAACCAGACCCTGTCCTCGAAGGCCACACATCAAGTGACCGTCAACGCGCGTCCCCACGCCGCGTTCCAATTTGCTCCCTCCGCGGTCTATGTCGGGATCAGCGTCACGTTCGATGGATCCACGTCGACGGACCCCGACGGGAGCATCGTGTCGTACGCCTGGGTCTTCGGAGACGGATCGACCGGGACTGGCGTGCAGGCCTCGCATGTCTTCGCCGCGAAGGGAACCTTCCGAGTCCGGCTCACCGTGGTGGACAGCGACAGCCTGTCGAACGAGACGACCCGGATGCTCGCGATCCCGGACCGCGCGCCTCAGATCACCTCGAGCAGTCCCGGAGTCGGTCCGCTGACCGTCGATGGGGGCGCGCCGCTGACCTTCGCGGTGATCGCGTGGGATCCCGACGGGGATGTGCTGACGTACACTTGGCGAGTCGACGGGGCTGCTGCGGGTGGGAATCTGAGCGCGCTGAACTTCGTGTCGACGACGCCCGGATCGCATACCGTGAACGTCACCGTATCCGATGGCTCGCTGGTCGCCTCGCGGGAGTGGACGGTGACCGTCGTGGCAACCGGATATCTGGCGCTCCTCACCTCGTGGCCGTTCCTCGCATTCGTCCTCGCCGTCGTCGTCGCCGTACTGCTTGTCTTGTGGTTCCGTCGGAAACGGAAGATTGAACGGCCGCCGCGGTCGACCAATCGAGGAAATTTCTAGCGGCTTGGGCCTTTGGTCTCTCCCCGGCAAGGAAGGGAGGTGAACCCTTACGTACGTGGAACGGATGGCGGCCTCATGACGACTGTCCTCCTTCAGACGACGATGGGCGACGTGAAAATCGAGCTCCTCGACAAGACGATGCCCATCACCGCAGGGAACTTCCGAAAGCTCGTCGCGCAGGGCTTCTACGACGGGACGATCTTCCACCGCGTGATCCCGAACTTCATGATCCAAGGTGGGGACCCGGAGGGGACGGGGATGGGAGGCCCCGGATACACGATCCGGGATGAGCTCCCCGCGGACAACCGAAACGCGCGGGGAACCATCTCGATGGCGAATGCGGGTCCGAACACCGGTGGGAGCCAGTTCTTCATCAACGTGGTCGACAACCGACGGCTGGACCCGAAACATCCGGTGTTCGGTCGTGTTGTGGCCGGGATGGAGGTCGTCGACGCGATCAGCCGCACCCCCACGGACGGCCAGGACCGACCCATGACAAAGGTCGCAATCCGAAAGGCGAGCGTTCTTTCGTAAGCGCGAATAGCCTACAGCCGCCAGAATTCTCCAGTGAGTCCGAGGGAGCGGAAATGGGCCACGAGCTCATCCTTTCCGGGCCGGACGTATTCGACCCGCAACTTATCCTTGTAGATTGGCACGCTGAGCGCGTGAGTCTCTTCGATGGTGAGGACCGCCCCTTCGGGCGCTTGCGTGGCCCTCCGCCATCCGTCCAAGTGCGACTCGGAAGAGAAGAACACCATGTGGTTCGAACAGGTGAGGACAATGTCGTTCCACCATTGCGACGCGGGAAGCGCGAGGTAGATCACCGGCCCCGCTGGCGCGGCGCGCGATTTCCCGCCGGCGAGCTCGATTGAGATCGGTTCCGCGCAGTGATGGCAACGGCCTTCGATCCGGATGATCTCATGCAGCATCGAGTGGAACGCGACGGCGTCCCAGGCGCAGTTCGCGTAGTAACGTCGACCGATGACGGGACGAGTGACGCGAAACGGCGTCGCGACGGCCGAGAACGGGAAGGCCATGAGGATCCGCTGGGTGCCGGGAACGAGCTTCAGGTGGCGCGAGGCCTCGAGCCCTTTCAGGACCGCGAACGCCTCGTCGCGATGGAGACGGTACCGTTCCATGATCTGTTCGAGGACGGGCGGAACCGTCTGCTCGACGAAGTGCTCGAAGATAAACTTCCTCACGTCGCGGGCGAGCGAATCCGCCGCAGGCTCCGGCATGATGCAACCTTCACCCGGCATGGCGCCGAGGAGAGCGATAAACCTGCGGGGTTCTCCCGGCCCAGACGGAAAGACAGAGAATCATTTCGTTGCGATAACGAAATAACCCGTGTCGCCCGGCCGGGTTGATACGTCGGTGAATCCGGCGGATCGCAGTTTTGCGGTGAGCTCGTCCGGCCCGTGGAAGGCCATGTGGCCGGCGTGACGATAACCGGCGATCCAGCGGAACAGCGGGCCGGGAGCGCGGGACGGAGGGAGCTCGAACAACACGATCCGTCCCGAGTCTCTCAGAACGTGTCGCATTTCCTCCAAGGCCCGGTCCTGATTTCCCATGTGATGGAATGCGACGACGGACGTGACCCGGTCAAACGTGCCGGCCGGAAATGGAATCCCCTCCGCGTGGCCCTCCACGAATCGAATCGCCGGCCGGAGCCTTCGTCCCTCCGCGACTTTCCGCCGGTCCGGCTCGAGGACGACCATCTCGGCGCAACCGATCGCGAATCGTTCCGTCGCGGCGCCCGTGCCGCCTCCGACATCGAGCAGGCGAGCCCCAGAGACCGGAGCAATGAGGTCGTGCAACTGTGCGAGGTCAGCGGCGCGCTTCTTGACGCTTCCTCGTTCCAGCGCCCGGGACAAGACTGACATGAGAACTCCTCCGGCACCTTGGATCGGGATGCGTCCTCACGGAACTTCGCCGCGGAGGATCTTCCCGAGTGCCTCCGTATCGATGTTCCCTCCGGAGACCACGCAGACGATCCGCCCTTTTCCGGCCTTCCCCGTGAGGGCCGCGGCAACGGACGAGCCACCCGCGCCTTCGGCGACCACGCGGTTCCGTTCGACCAGCAAGCGGATCGCTGAAGCGATTTCTTTCAGGCTGACAACGAGCGAGCCTTCGATCAGAGGCCGCACGACGTTCCACATTTCCGGGAGGACCGTCGAGGTACCGATCCCATCCACGAAGGTCGGAATCCGATGGACCTCGGTCGGCGCGGACTTCGCTAACGAGGCCGCCAGCGGCGCGGCGGTCTCCGGTTCGCACGCGTAGATCCGAGTCTGCGGCCGTACCGCCTTGATCCCGGTCGCAATGCCCGCGCTCAACCCGCCGCCGCCGAACGGGATGATGACCGCGTCGGGATTGGCCAGGTCCTCGAGAATCTCCAGCCCGATCGTGCCGTTCCCCGCCATCATCGTCGCATCCGCGAACGGATGGACGAACGTCCACCCTTTGAGCGGCGCGTACGTCCGGGTGATGCCGATCTCCCAGACCTCATCCCAGGAGAGCTGAACGATCGTCGCCCCGAACCGCCGAATCGCGGCGAGCTTCGTGGCGGGCGCGGTGTCCGGGACAATCGCAGTGCACGGGATTCCGAGACGCCGCGCATGCCACGCGAGGGCCTGGGCCATGTTGCCCGCGCTGCACGTGAACACGCCGTGACTTCGCTGTTCCGGAGTCAAGAGGGCGATCGAATTGCCCGCGCCGCGGACTTTGAACGACCCAGTCGGTTGCAGGTTCTCCAGCTTCAGGTAGATCTCCGCAGGCGCGTCGTCGACATTCAAGCGGACGAGCGGTGTCCGGACGACGAGGCCTTCGATCCGTTTGCGTGCGGACTCGATCGCCGCGAGGTCGAGGCGATTCAACCGAATCCTCCATCAGCTCGGGGCGGACGCTTCCGCGGAGGATGGCGACGGGGCGAACAGGTATCCTCCGAAGGCCAGGCCCCAGACGAGGATCGGCCACACGATCATTCGCTCCATTCCGCCGGGCCCGAGTCCCGCGTACGTCTTCGAGATGTACAGACCTAAGGCAATCAGGGAGAGGATGCCGAGGATGACGGAGATATATTGGAACGGCGGCCGGACCACGCGCATCGCGAAGATCGCAGACAGGGCGATGAACACGAACGTCCAGAGCGAAACGAGCGGGTGAATGACGCCGAAATCCTCCGTGAAGACGCCGACGGCAATGGCTCCAACGCCCGCGAGGGCGACGACAATCGATAGGAATCGATCTCGGAACGCCCGAAACAGGAACCACGCGGTTGCGAGGACGACGAGGCCGACGAGGATGATCGATGGGTCAAAGATCAGCGCGGCGGGGCCGACGCCGAGATCGCTGATGTAGTTCTGCGACACGCTGTAATTCGGATACACGGACTCCGCGACGGTGAGGCCGATGACTGCGAATTGCGCGATCCCCACGAACAGAAGCAAGCCCGCCCACCGACGGTCATCGAGGCGCATACGTCGGCGACGCGAACCGGGACCATAAGGATTCCGACCGGCGGACCGAGGACTTCTTAGCAAACCGCCGCGTACGCGGGCCGGGAGTTGCATGGACGCACCGATCCGAGTCATTTGGTACACCGACCCGCACAACATCTGGTGTTGGGGCTTCGAGCCGACGATCCGCCGCCTCGAGGTGCGCTACCCGGACACGGTCCAGATCGAGACGCGCCAAGGCGGACTCTTCGAGGATTTCAGCCCCATCCGGGAGCAGTGGGCGCGGATGTCCGGCGGCCGCTGGAAAGATTCCGTGCGCGCGTTCTTCGAGGCGGTCTCGAGCCAGCACCGCATGCCCATGGCGGCGGACGCGATGATCGACTCGTCCGACGACTTC
>DATGWB010000134.1:0-11128 GCA_035299725.1 Thermoplasmata archaeon | reverse complement strand
CCGTTTCCTGGCGTGCGAGCGATCCCCGTGCGGACATTGGCACACAGGTTGTGACAAAAGAGAACATTCGGAACGATAGGTATATTCATCCGAAGGCGGCAATCCAGGCTGAGCGTTCGACCATCCATGGCAGACCTCTGGGTCGTCGTCGGATTCCTCGCGTTCTTCGGCACGATCACCGGGCTTCTGACCATCACATTCCTCGCGTTCACGCGCATGGACAAAGACGTTCGGCGGGCGCGGATGTTCATCATGGAAAAGCGAATCCAGCGGTTCCTCGGCGCGTTCACCATCGCGTTCATCGCGCTGACCGTGCTGATCTGCGCGTCCACGATTGCGATCGGCCTCCCCGCGGCGATCGGAACCGGGCTGTTGGTCCTCTGGTTGGGCGGAATGGGCTACGGGACGTATGAGCTGTTCCTGATCGTGCGGCCCCCGAAAGGCACGCTGCTCCGGCTCATTAAGAAGTCGAACACGGGACGATCGGTCCTGCTCGAGAAGGCTGCGATCCTGGACCGATCCGGGAGGGACCGGGATGCAGCGAAGTGAGTCGCGACGGAAGGCGGCCCTCTCCAACTTCTCCGACGAAGGCATCGAAGGACAACTCGGGAAGATCCTCGGGGAGTTCCGTCGGAAGACGAACGGCATCCGCGGATCCGTGATCGCCGACGGAAACGGGTTGACGGTAGCCAGCGACATCCAGGGCGCGGTCAGCCCCGCGGTCCTCTCGGCGATGAGCACACTGATCGCACAGTCCGGCGCGCGGGTCTTCGAGAACATTGAGATGGCCGGTCCGAGCTTCATCATCATGGATGGCGATCAGGCGAACGTAGCGGTCGTGCAGTTCGCGGCCGGGGACGTGAGCCTACTCACACTCGTCGACCGGAGTGCCAACCTGGGAGTCCTCAAGATCGAGATGAAACGCACCGCCGCGAAGATCGCTGAGGCCTTGGGCATCGCGTTCGGCACTTCCACGGGCATCTCGGAACTCTTCATCATCACGAAGGCCGGAATCCTGATCCGCCACTACTCCGACACGCTCCGAACCGATCTCGATCGGGACATCCTGAGCGGGATGCTCGTCGCCGTTCAAGATTTCGTGAAACAAACCCTCTCGACGAAGGCGGGAAATCTCGACGAGCTTCGGTACGGAACCTACACGGTCCACTTCGTCCGGGGCTTGCACACGATCGCCGCCGCGGTCGCGAAGGACATGGACGCCGAGCACGTGAAATACGCCGTGAGCGACGCCCTGCAGGACTTCGAGGACCGATACGCGGGGATCCTGCCAACGTGGAGCGGAGACGTCAGCGAATTTAGGGGCATCGACGAGTGTTTTGAAAAGGTGCTCAAGTCCTGAGGCTGCGTTCCGGCTGGCCGGACAGGTCCTACGCGCGTTCCATGCGAAGCGATTTGATCCGGCCCCGCGCGACGGAGAACCGGCCGATGGACCGACCGCTCGGCGATCGGACGGTCGCGCGGATCTCCCCGTCCTCCGGCTCCATCTGTTCGACCGCGATGTCCTGCGGCACTCGATACGTCAACAGGGAGGAGGTGATCGCCCGGATCCCGTCGGATTCGCGGCCGGAGGCGTCGCGGAGCCTCGCATCCGTCGTGAACAAGTTGAGCGCATCGACGAGGCGGCCTCGCGCCAGGAAATCGTAGAATCGACGTACCACTTCTTCCGCCCGGAGTGGGGCGGACCCCCCTGAGGAACCCATTGAGCAAGCCACTTCATCCGTGGGGGACAAACCCTTGGTTCGTATTCTCCGTAGGGCTATGGAGATTACGTACCCTGGAAGACGGCGCGATCGATCGCGATTTCGGCGATGTCCGTGGCATAATTCGCGCTCCGAGCGAGGCTGTCCACGATTGCCGCGAGAGCGAGGAGTTCCTCCCCTTTGCGCGTCGCGACATGGTGGGAGAGGCCATCGATTAGCTTCTGGTGCCTCGCGAGATCGTCTACGGCCTCGTTCGCGGCGTCGATGTCCGCGGTGAGCAAGGCGGTGAACGCCTTGTCCAGGATGGCCGTGGCGGACTCCCGCGCAGCGTCCATCTCCTTGATCAACTTCGGTTCGAGACGCCCTTCCGCGAATGCGGGATACGTCCGCGCGATGCGCTCCGCGTGGTCTCCGATCCGCTCGAGCAGCTTCGCGATGAGCCGATAGTTATGCAGCTCGCTCTTCGCGCCGTTCGCGGTTCCGCCGGTCGTGTGCGCAACGTTGTACTGTTTCGCGACCATCCAGTAGAGGCGATCGACGTCCTGGTCCCGCTGGGCCACGTCCCGTGCGAGGGCCTCATCTTGGGTCCGCAACGCCTCGATCGCGTCCTCATGCATGGCCCGAACGATGAGGTGCATCCGACGCAGACATTTCTCGGCGCTGAGCTCCGCGGTATCCGATAGGTCTTGGATCACGACCGAATTCCGGGTCTCCTCGATGACCTCCGGCCCGATGACCATGCGGCTGAAGTCCCTCGCGACGCGTCGCACGAAGGGGCCCATCTCCGGGCGGAACCGAATCTCGACGAAGTTGAAGCCGCCGATGTATGCGCCGATCAACTTGCGGAGCAGATGATCCCGACGTTCCTCGCCTTTTTCCTCGAAGATGCGTCGGCGCAGTTGCGGTTTCTCCGCAGGCCGCGGTCGGATCGACACCGACCCCTCCGGCTCCGTCTCGAGGAAGACCGTGTCCCCGGCCTTGAGGCCTGCATCGACGACCCAGTGCTTCGGGAGGGAGACCACATAGGTCGAGCCTCCGGTCAGCTGAAGCTTGCGTCCTTCCATTCCCCTCACTCCTGGCTCTACTCAGGTGCTATAGAGCAAAAAGGGTTAGCCTCATAGACTATATAGTTGTTGCTGAGACACCGTTTGACAGGGAGGACTTCGTGGGTAACCGTCATAGAGCCCGGTCGTCTCCGACTGACTCAAGGAAACAAAAGAAAACGGGGTAAGAAGAGGAGCCGGTGAAAGGAATGGCAATTACACCAGAGGAGAAACAGCGCCTTGCGAAGGGTTCGCGACGCGGCATCGGGGCCATCGGCGCGGTCGTCGCTGTGGTGCTGGTCCTGATCGCAGTCGTGGTCCTGTCTGGCGTTCTTAATCCGCCAGCCACGCAGAAGATCACGATCCTCGGCGCCGGGGCGACCTTCCCGTGCCCGCTGATCACGAAGTGGTCGAGTGACTATACGAATGTGAGCCTCAATTACGGAGGCAAGCCAACGGTGGTCCAGGTGAACTACAATTGCGTCGGGAGCGGCGCAGGGATTACCCAGATCACCCAGAAAACCGTGGATTTCGCAGGATCGGACGCGCCGTTGAAGCCGACCGAACGGGCGGCGGCACCGGGTCTGCTCCATATCCCGGAGACGATCGGCGCCGTAACGGCGGCGTACAACGTCGCGAGCCTCTCGAGCGGCCTCAATCTGACCGGGAACGTTCTGGGTGAGATTTTCCTCGGGAAGATCACGACCTGGAACTCGGCGAACATCAGCGCCCTGAACCCGGGTGTTACGCTTCCGAGTTCTTCGATCACCGTCGTGCACAGGTCCGACAGCAGCGGGACGTCGTTCGTGTGGACGAGTTATCTGCACCTGGCGAATCCCGGCTGGAACTCGAGCCTCGTCAGCAAGTCAATCAACTGGCCCGTCGGGGTCGGGGCGTCGGGGAATTCCGGTGTGGCCGGCAAGATCCTCACGACGCCGGATTCCATCGGGTACGTTGAGCTCGCGTACACGGTCCAAAACTCGATGAAGGTCGCGAAGATTCAGAACCCGGCGGGGAACTGGATCCTCCCGAGCCTCGCCAGCACCGCGGCAGCGGCCGCGTCGTTCACGAGCCCGCCAAGCCCGTCGGGCGATTGGGGCAACGTCTCGATCCTTGACAGCGCCGGCGCGACCAGTTACCCGATCGCGAGCCTCACGTACCTCCTCGTCTACCAAGAGTTGAACACGATCGGTACGTCGATGACGGCGCAGAAGGCGCAGGCGCTGGTCGACTTCTTGTGGTGGGCCGTCCACGACGGACAGACCCGGAGTGCAGCGCTCGTCTATCCGACGTTGCCGGCCGGACTCGTGACCGTGGACGAAGGGGCGATACGAAGCATCACGTTCAATGGGCAAACGCTACATAGCTGAGGACGATTCGCTCATTGAAACACCGATGCACCCATTTCGGACATCCCGAGGCGGTGCGCAAAGACGCCTCGTCGCCACCTCGGGAGATCTCATCTTTCAATCCCTTTCCACGATCGTCGCCTTCTCCGTCCTCGGCCTGCTCGCCTTGATTGCGGGGATCCTGTTCGTCGCCGCCGAACAGTCGGTCCGAACGTTCGGGTTTGGATTTCTTGGCGGCACCGTTTGGGACCCGGTCTCCCAGGTCTTCGGGGCCGCGCCATTCATCTACGGAATGCTCGTCACATCGGCGCTCGCGCTGGTCCTCGGAGTACCGATCAGCATGGGGATCGCTATCTTCCTGTCGGAGCTCGCGCCGGGTTGGTTGCGGACCCCGCTCACATACGTCGTCGAGTTGCTCGC
This sequence comes from Thermoplasmata archaeon, assembly GCA_035299725.1. Taxonomy (GTDB): domain Archaea; phylum Thermoplasmatota; class Thermoplasmata; order RBG-16-68-12; family RBG-16-68-12; genus RBG-16-68-12. The sequence continues at coordinate 6,595 of DATGWB010000134.1, read as the reverse complement.
CGCGGTACCGTCCGTCGTCTACGGCCTCTGGGGGATTTTCGTGCTCGCCCCGGTCATGCGGGTCTACATCGAGCCGTCCGTTCAGGCGATCCTTGGTTTCTTGCCGTTGTTCCGAGGAAATCCGATAGGCTCGGATGTGTTCACGGCCGGCGTCATTCTCGCGGTCATGATCATTCCGACAATCTCCTCCGTCTCGCGGGAAGCGCTTCTCGCCGTGCCGGACAGCCAGCGGGAGGCCGCCCTCAGCCTCGGAGCGACCCGATGGGAGACGACGCGTCTCGCGGTCCTCCGATACGCCCGCGCGGGAATCTTTGGCGCGGTTGTCCTCGGACTCGGGCGTGCGGTCGGCGAGACGATGGCCGTCACGATGACGATCGGGAACCGGAACGCGATCTTCACTTCGTTGTTCGATCCGGGACAAACGATCTCCAGCTTGATTGCGAACAACTGGCTCGAGGCCGGCTCGTTGGAGCTGAGCGCGCTGATCGAGTTGGGACTCGTCCTCATGCTCGTGTCCCTTCTGATCAACGCGTTCGCGCGCTTCATGGTCGGACGCGTCTTGCATGTCGGGGAGGGCGCCGAGTGACGTTTCGATTCGATCGAGACACCCGGCGACGGTGGTTCGACGTCGCCATGAGTGTCGCGGCCTTGGCGTGCGTGGGAATCGCCATCCTCCCGTTGGGGAGCATCCTCTTCGAGGCCTCGGTCCGGGGAGCGCAGGCCATCACGCCCAGCTTCCTGACGCTCCCCGCCGGCAGTGGCGGCATCGCGAACTCGATCCAAGGAACGCTGGTGCTGATCGGACTCACCGGCTTGGTGGCCCTCCCGGTCGGCATCCTCACGGGAATCTACCTGGCCGAGTTCGGGCGGAACCGATTCGGCGGGGCGGTCCGGTTCTTCGTCGACGTCATGACCCAGATCCCGTCGATCGTCGTCGGAATCTTTGCGTATTCCTTCGTGTTGGAGCTCGGGATCGCGGGCATTGTGTCGAGGCGTCTCGTCTTCAGCACGATCACGGCCGTCATCGCGCTGTCGACCATCATGATCCCTTTCGTCGCCCGGACATCCGAGGAGGCGTTGCGCCTCGTGACCACGGCCACCCGTGAAGCCGGGCTGGCCCTGGGGATCCCTCGGTACAAGGTGATCCTCCGGGTCGTGCTACCGTCCTGCGCCAGCGCGTTGGTCACGGGAGGGCTCCTGGGAATCGCACGGGTCGGCGGCGAGACCGCTCCGCTCATCATGACCGCGTTCGCCTCGCCCGACTTCTTCACGGGCCTGGACCAACCGATCGACGCCCTCCCGCTCCGCGTCTTCCGGTTCGCCATTTCGCCATCCCTCGCCGACAACCGAGCCGCGTGGGGTGCTTCCCTCATCCTGGTCGTCATGATGCTCGGGATCAGCATCGCCTCCCGCGCGGTCATTCGTCTCCGTGCCGTCAAGAGGTGACGATTCTGGCCGCTAAAATCCGAGTCGAGAAGTTGTCCGCGTGGTACGGAACGAAACTCGCGATCGAAGATGTCAACCTGGAACTCGAGGAACACGCGGTCAGCGGGATCATCGGGCCGTCCGGCTGTGGCAAGTCCACCCTGATCCGCTGCCTGAATCGGATGCACGAGACGATTCCCAAAGCGAGAGTCGAAGGAAAGGTCCACTTGGACGAAGACGACATTTACGAACTCCCTGCGGTCAGCGTGCGCCGCCGGATCGGAATGGTGTTCCAGAAACCGAACCCCTTTCCGACGATGTCCATCTACGACAACGTGGCGGCGGGCCTGCGACTGAACGGAGAAAGAGACCGGGAGAAGCTGGACGCCGCCGTGCTGGCGAGCCTCAAGCAGTCCGCCCTCTGGGACGAGGTCAAGGACTCGCTCGACAAGAGCGGCGCGAGTCTGTCGGGTGGCCAGCAGCAACGCCTCTGCATTGCGCGTGCGCTCGCAGTGAAGCCGGAAGTCGTCCTCATGGACGAGCCGTGCTCCGCCCTCGATCCGATCGCAACCGCGAAGATCGAGGACCTCATCTTTGACCTGAAAAAGGACTATACCGTGGTCATCGTGACGCACAACATGCAGCAGGCCGCTCGCGTCGCGGAGACGACGGCCTTCATGTACCTGGGTCATGTCATCGAGGTCGGCGCGACGCGCGAGCTCTTCGAGCGACCCAAAGAGACGTTGACAGAAAGTTACATCACCGGGAGGTTCGGATAGTGCCGCAGGCTGCAGAACGAAAGGCGTTCCAGAAAGGGCTCCAGAAGTTGAACGAGAACATGGTGACGCTCGCGGAGCTCAGCGAACTCGCGATCCGCAAAGCCATCGACTCCCTGACCCGTCTGGACAGCGAAGTCGCCCGAGAAGTCTTCACGATCGACCAGGAGGTCTACGGGCTCCAGCTCGAGATCGAGCATACGTGCGTCGACCTCATCGCCCTCTATGCACCCGTCGCGCGAGATCTCCGGACCGTCACGACATCCCTGAAGATCACGACGGACCTGGACCGGATCGGACGATATGCGAAGGACTTGGGGGAGCTCACCCTGCAATTCAGTCCCTCGACCCACGGCGCGGAACCGGAGCTCGCGCGGATTCGAGAGATGGCGGACCGGACGATTCAGATGGTCGACACGGCGATCGATGCGTTCGTGAAGCATGACGCGGAATCGGTTCGGAACATCATGCAGGTCGACGATGTCGTGGACCGGATGCACGACGAAAACTTCAATGAGCTCGTGCGACGGATGACCGAGGGATCCTTGAAGATCGAAACCGGCGCGCGATACATCCTGGTGAACCGCTACCTCGAACGGATCGCGGACCATGCGGTGAACATCGGCATGCGCGTCGTCTACATGGTCACGGGAGATTGGCTTCCGCGGGAGCGAGCCGCCGACCGAGCGAAGCGAATCCCGAAGTGAGTCATCATGGCCATGCTTCTATAGACCTCGGATGCGACCCGAGACCCCGTCGGTCAGGTTCATCCTCAGCCTTGCGCCTTCAGGATCCGATGAACGAAACACACGAAGAGGTCGTCGATCAAGACTTCGACTTACGGAAGCTCGATCGAGACGCACAAGAGGAAACCCACCAAGCGGAATTCGCGCAGAAGTGAGAACAGCCACCCGGTCCGAGGACAAAGGAAAGGGGGGTCGGGATCTTGAACCGCCCCTTCGATGCTTCCACCTAAGCCTGCTTCTCGGACTCGATTGGCGCCGTCGCGGGCACCTTCTTCCGGCGCCACAGGAAGAAGAGTGCGACGAGCAGAGCCGCCACCGTGATCGCGTACGCGAGGCCGAACTGGAATTCGAGCGTGCTCGTGAACGGAATCGGATAGTCCGCGAATGTCACGGTCGTGCTCGTGGACGACGTCAGGCTGACGTTGCTCGACCGTACACCGGAGTCATAGAACGTGCCTCCGACGGCGGTGACGAACCGTGCGTTGACGGTGTACGCACCGGAGGGCAGACGGAGGATCACGGTTCCCTGGGCACCCGTAATGCCGGCGTCGAAGACAAGCCCGGTCGAGTCCGTGACGCTTACGAAGACGCCCGCGAGGGTCTGTCCGTCGCCGGATTTCGCGGTCACCGTGAGTTCGTAGACGGCCGTCATGAAGGAGATGACTCCGTTCGACTGGACCATCTCGCTCCCGCTGAAGACGTCCACCCCGCGCCAGGCGGCCAAGATACCGTACGTGCCCACCGGCACCTGATCGAGTGTGACCTCGCCACTGGCGTTCGTTTCGTAGGGGCCGAGCTTCGCACCGTTCGGATGGACGAAGAGGAGCGACGCGCCACCCAATGCTCGGCCATCCGCGTCCGTCGCCCGGAAGATCGGATAGTACACCTGAGTCGCGATCACGAGCGGACTCGCCGCGGATACGTTCGAGGAAACATCTTGCGTCACGGAAGCGACGAGAACCGACTGCCAAATCACTCGGAACTCGTACGTGCCCTGGGCCATCGTCAGGTTCGCGAGGCCATTCGAGTCAGTCGCCACGGCGTCCACCACCACGCCTCCCGTGAGCAGGTCGACCGTCGCGCGGTTCAGCGAAGCCATCTTCGAGTCGACGGCTTCCACGTTGACGTACGAGGCCAATCCCCCGATATAGAACGACGCAACCATCTGGTCACGGAAGCCGTCCTCGGCGAAGTTCTCGACGAAATAGAAGTATCCGGAGTTGTCGAGGACGCCGGCGGTCGCGTTGTACCGGCCGACGGGTTGTCCGCTGTAGTTCCACACGAGATGATATTTGGACACGTACGACACCGGGGTGCCGGCCGTCTTGGCCAGCGCCGCATCCTTTAAGGCAAACGCGCCGCCGGGCCGCTGGAGTGTGAGGTTGACCCAGTGGACGTCGTAACCGCCGAGCGGGTCTGTCACGCTCACGATGATGTCGATATCCTTGTTCGCCGCGAGCGGATCGAAACTCGTCCGAGGCGTGCCGGTCGAGTCGAGGAAAGCAAGGGTGTCGATCTTGGCGAAATCATCCGATTGGATCACAAGATGGCTCGGGACCCAAGAGGCGTTATACCAGATCGTCCCGGTCGAACTCGCCCCGACGACAATGTCCGCCATGACGAGGATCGTAGAGCCGGCAGCGAAAGTGTGCGTCAGGACGCCGGTCGTCACGGTCAGGTCATGCGGCGTCGTCCACCACGGCCGCGCGCCTCCCGGGACGCTGATCGAATATACCGTGACCCCCGTCGCGTTGATCTCCGACACCGTGACGGTCGGCGTCGCACTGAGTGTCGCTCCGACGACGCTGAAGAACATATGAGCGGAGATCGTGCCGTTGACCGCGAGGGGGCCGGCGAGCGCGGGGAACAGGTACCAGTCCTGCCTCACGCGGCCAATGTTAGACACGGTGTTGTTGCCGCCGTACTTCTGAAGGGTATCAAAGAGATAGGGCGTGGAGATGCCGTTGACATTCTCCGCGAGCGTATTATTGTGCATATACAGCGTCAGGTTTCGTGGGGTCGGGGCTCCGGGAGTGCCCGATCCGCGGAGGACGGAGGCCGTTCGAGCTGGCAGGCTCCCCGGCCCCGCGCCCGCTGCTACCAGGAGAAACACGAGCATCCCCAAGGCCAATAGAGGGAGGGCCCCTGGCCCCGTCGTCCGGACCCTACTTGCACTCCAATCCGTGAGTTCGAAACCGTTGCGGCCTCGCACCGTTCGCGTCATGACACCCGAGGTTCGTCGCCGACTATTAACGGCTTATTGGACGCTTTTTCAATTGTGAAACGAAGGGGCCCGTTCCCGCGGGTATCGTTTCGAGAATTGTCCAGAGCCCAATTCGACCTCTGTCAAATGCCTTCGACATCCGTTAAACAAGTCTTATCCAAGTCTCCCGACTCCACGCGGCGGGATACCCATGAAGACCGCACTCATGGCGAGCATTGGACTCGCGGTCGTCGTGGCCCTCGCCGGCGTCGTGAGCCTCGCGCTCATCGCACCTGGCGCGCTGACCGCTCCGTTCGGCGGCTCGAATCCCAACGCGGGATCGTCGTCGGGCGGAACGGCTGGCGATGGATTCGGAACCCTCGCGGTGTATATCCAGGACGCGCCCGCAAGCGTGAACTGGACCCACGTTTGGGTGACTTTCTCCCGAATCCAGGCCCACGAGGCGAACGCGACGAATGAGACCGGATGGTTCAACGTGACCCAGACGGGCACGGTGGACCTGGCGGCGTTGACAACCGTGTCGCAACTCCTCGGCACGGCGAAGCTCGCGGCCGGAATGTATACGCAGCTTCGGATCGACGTGAGCTCCGCGACCGGTGTGATGGAGAACGGCACAACCATCCACTTCATCGTGCCATCGGGCGTGTTGAAGACGGACGACCCGTTCAACGTCACGGTGGGACAAACGACGTCCCTGACGTTGGACATCGACCTCAGCCGTTCGATCGTCCACGCGGACAGCATGTGGCTGTTCGTACCGGTGATCAGCTCGGTCCAGGAAACCTGAGCCGATCGGTCCGTCGCGCACGGCCCGCCCCCTGCGGGCCCTCTTCTCCTTTCTCCATTGCCTTCAGGAATTCCTGGAGGCAACTGCGTTGGATAAATGGTTGGGGCGCTGCTGAAGGACGGCTCCGACCCGAATGCGCAGAGCGAAAGTGAAAGGTCGCCCATGGAGTTCGTCGTAAACGCGACCACTCTGACGTGGTGGCCTCCGGCGCGGTCCACGGGCGGTGCGAAGGACGCGGCCGTCCTAGAAGTCCTTCAGGGCCGCGTTATCTTCGTTGAACACCTGCTCGAAGTATCCGAGGGTGCCCTTCCGGATTTCCTCGTCGCTGGCTCCCTGGCGGTGGAAGTCCCCGACGACGATGACCTTCGTCTTGTTGCCCATAGGCACGTAGGTGTGGGTCTGCTTCGAACCCTTCGTCGAACCTTCCAAGACCTGGAGCTCGAACCCGAACGGCGGGTCCATCCGCATCTGCCAGATCTCTTCGGCCTTGCCTTGAGGCCCGGCGATCTCGGCCCGGATCTTCATCGTGTTCCCTTTCTGCTCCAGGACCTTCTGGCTCAGGATCGACTCATGCTGATGGCTCTCGGGATCCTGGATATACTTCCAAATCTTCTCGATCGAGGCGTCGAAGACGCCG
>DATGWB010000133.1:0-3747 GCA_035299725.1 Thermoplasmata archaeon | reverse complement strand
GATCTCCGTGTCGAGGGAGCCGAGGTCCCCTTCGTCGATGAACAGCGTCTTCATGCGACCGAACGTGCGGCCGATCTGCGGCATCGAGGCGAGCTCCCGTGCGATCGCGAATCGAAGGGCGGCGTTGATCTGCGTCTTCTCACCGCCGCTGAACTCTGCGACGTCGTGCCACTGACCGTCGACGCCCTGGACGAGGATCCGGATCCCGTGGCCCCGACCCTCCTCGTACGTCTCCAGGCGGATCCGACCGAACCGGCTGTCCGTGAGCTCGGAGAGATTCTTCGACGCCTCGATCTCCAGTTCCGGCAGGAGCTGATCGACCGCGTACATCACGACGCCCCGCTTGTGGAACACACGGTTCACGAGGACATCGTAGATCTCGAGTTCGCCGCGAAGCGCCTCCCGTTGCCGCTGTGACTCTTGCAGTTTCCTCGCGTCCGCTTCGAGGCCGGCGATCTGTTCCTTCAGCGTCGTCGCCTGTCCTTCGAGGAGGTGCCACGCCTTCCGCTCGGCATCGAGTTCCTTCTGGAGGAGCTCGAGTTTCGCCTTCGCGGAGCCGAACGCCTCCTCCGACGATCGAAGTCCTGCGACGTCCGTTTCGAGGGCCATCCGTTCGGTTTCGAGGGACGTGCGTTGCGCCGCGAGGTCCGCGAGCCGCGCGCTCACGTCGCCGACCTGCCGCAACAGGACCGTGAGTTCGTCGAGTCGCTTCCGTTTCCCGGCCTTTTCGAAGACGGACGCACCGACGACTTCCAGGCGCTTCTCGTCCTGCTCCGTGAATGGGACCGCATCGAGCTGGCGCAGCGCCTCGATCTTCGCATCGTCGAGGGGCTGGAGGAGCCGATGGCTGTCGTCCGCCTCCCGTCGGAGGTCGTCCTTCAGCTGCTCGAGTTGCCGCTTGTACTCCGTCAGCACGAACGAATCCTGATCGATCGAAGCAACCTTCTCGTGGACCCGGGAGAGGGCCTTTTCGGCGCGCGCCTGTTCCTCGCTCAGTTCCCGGACCAGCTCGGCCCGGTCCGCGAGCCATGCCAGTTCCCGCGCGATCCGCGTCACGCGTTCCTCCAGGCGTCCTTCGTCCCGGAGGGAGCTGAACGCGGTCTCCCGGTCGATGTCGGTCCGGAGGGAAGCGATCTTCCGGTGCAGTTCGTCGATCCGGTTCTTCGTCTCGTCGCGTCGCTTCTCGTGCTCGTGCTTCGCGAGGTCGAACTCCCGCCCCGCCGCTCGCGCCGCGGTCTCCCGCTGGGCGTGGACCGCCTTCGTCTCCTTCAGCCGGTCCAGCTCGTCCCGCAGGCGATCGAGGTCCTCGATCTCATCCTCGAGGGCGGCCCGCTCCGGCTCGAGTTTCGCGGCGATCTGACCTTGATCTCGGACTTTCGCCTCGCGGGCCTCGAGGGCGCTCAGCCGCATCGTCCGGTCCTCGAGGGCCGCCGACGACCGCACCCATCGCTCGTGCTTCGCCTCGAGATCCTTCATTTCGTTGGAGCCGGATTCGAGGGCGGCCTGGAGCTGCATTACGCGCGCCCCGCGCGATGTGCGCTCCTGGTCCAAGCCGTTCAATTGTTCCTGGAGGCCGGGCAGGCGGCCGAGCGCTTCTTCCCGCGCGGTGATCTCGGCCTCCTTCGCCTGGATGTCGCTCTTCACCGACGTGAATCGTTCCTTCGCCCGCTCGAGGGCCTGTTCGAAGATCTCGAGACGAAAGAGCTTCTGGAACACCGCGAGTCGTTGCGCCCCGCTCGCCGCCCCCAGCTCCTTCATCTCTTCTTGGCGGACGAAGGTCGAGTTCCGAAATCCGTCGTAGTCGAGGCCGACCACGTCGCGGATCGTCCTTTCCTTGTCCGGGATCGTGCCCTGAACCGCCTCGCCGTCCCGCGTGAGCTCGAGGTACGATTCTCTCTTCGTCGTGAAGCCGCGGGTGACTTCCCAGCGTTCGTCCCCTTGGCGGAACGCCACGCGGACGTAGCCGTTCGGCCGGCACACGTCCGCGAGCTTCACGCTCTGGATGTCCGTCCGCGTCGTCTTGGCGTACAGGGCGAACGTGATCCCGTCCAAGATCGACGACTTCCCCGCACCCGTGCGGCCCGTGATGACCGTGTATTTCTCCGGAAACCGGAGCGGCGGGACCGTCTTCTCGAGATACCGCATGAACCCACGCATCTCGATCTCCTCGAGGACGAATCCCTCCGGGCCCGGCGCGGACTCCAGGTTCGACACCGCGGCGGCCTCGACTTCCACCTCGTCCCTCATGCGAGGGCCTCCTTGAGCACCCGGCGGGCCTCGACCTTGATTGCCTCCCGCTTCGGATGGTCGGCGAGGACTTTGTCGACGTAGTCCGCCAGGAGGCGACCCGGGTCCAACGTGAATTCCTCCGTCACGACGCGTGGCCGGCTCGCGGAGATGAACTTGACTTCGTAGTGGAACGCATCCCGGAGGCGATCTGAGAGGCGCTTCTCGTCCAGTCGGTTCCGGAGTTCGTCCGGGAGGGTGACCTCGATCCGGACAAGATGGCCCGCAACCACCGCCGGGATTGCCGCGAGGACCTTCTCCGTCACGTCGTCCCCCATTCCGACGACCGTCTCGACCTTGTCCATCGGACGCGCGGGGAGTTCGACGAACGACCAGCCTCCATCCGGACGGATGACCAGGAATCCTTTCGGATCGAGGCGTTCCCCCCAGTCGATCCGCTCCGGCGCGCCGGCGTACACGATCTTCCCGCCCACGGTCTGGTGCATGTGGATGTGACCGAACACGACGAGGTCGATTGTATCGGGGATCATGTCCGGGGTGAAGGTGAAATCGTTCGGGACGACCTCGGTCGGAGCGGTGCTGGCATACCGCACGCCCTGGAACTCGAAGTGGCCGAACAAGATGCGGAAGTCCGCGTCCTTCAGGTCCTGCGCCCGGTTGCGGATCCACTCTTGCCATGTGCGGCGCGCGGTTTCGTATGCCAGTTCTCGCGGCACGTCCTTTGCGAGGGTTTCCCGCACCTGTTCGACGACTTGCTCCGGATGCATGTACGGGATGAGGATGAAACCGATCCGGCGCCCGTCGATGTCGCGGACCTCCATCTTCGGATCGCGGAACACCTTCACATGAGCGTAACCGCGATAGTCGTCGAGCGACGTCGAGCGGACGGCGCGCCTTGGCTGGTCGTGATTTCCCGCGAGGATCCAAACCTCGATGCCGGCATCGCCCAGGGGCTCGATGACGTCCCTCCGGACCATCTCCCGAAACACGGGGGCCACGTGCGCGCGGTCGAACAGGTCGCCGAGGATGCAGAACAGGGAGGCGCGATGCTCGATCGCCCACCGAGCGGCTTTCGCGAAGTTCCCGTGGAGGTCCAATGCACGCTCCGAGATCCCCGTTTCCGGATCGATCCGGAAATCGAAGCTCAGGCCTTCGTGGACATCGCCTACGCAGACGATCTCGTGCATCCTGGCGTGCGCAAGGCCGCCTTGCTACTTATAATGTGTACGAGATGGTCAGCGAAAGTGTCGAACCATCCGCTCGCGTCTAAGGAATCCGCCGCCGTCCGGCCGGGAACGGTGCGTCGGCGCGAACGGATTGCCTGTCCGCGAACCGGGAGGCGCGCAGAGGCACGAGAGATTCGGGCCTTTTGCCCGTGGCGACGTACTCGGCGACGAGGCGACCGACGGCCGGAGAGAGCTTGAATCCATGGCCGCTGAAACCGACCGCGACGAAGAGGCCGTCGGGGCCAATTCGATCGAGGATCGGATACGAATCCGG
>DATGWB010000132.1:0-3514 GCA_035299725.1 Thermoplasmata archaeon | reverse complement strand
TCAGCCGGTTCATCGAGATCCTGCCGAGGGCGACTCTGGGCACGCCTCCGTACCCGTTCATCGGAGGACCCGTGGGCTACTTCGGGTATGATCTCGGTCGATTGATTGAGCACGTGCCCGACGAGAAACCCGCGGACCTGCAGACCCCGGACATCCACCTCGCGGTGTATCATCGGGTCTACGTCATCGATCGGATTTGGGGTGAGACGTTCGTGGTCGCGCCGCGGACACGAATCGAATACGAGCCCCCGCCCATTCCGGACGACCTCGCGGTGCCTCCCGACCCTCGACCGATCGAGCCCATCGCCTCCGAAGACTACGTCCACACGATCGAGGAAGCGAAACGGGCGATCGTGGACGGGGAGATCTTCCAGGTCAACCTGTCCCATCGCATCGCCCTTCCAATCCGAGGGACGCCGGCCGAGGCGTACGAGCGCCTCCGGGCGCGCACGCCATCGACCTTCGGAGGATTCCTTGACGCGGGGGACCACCGCCTCTTGTCGGCGAGCCCAGAGCGGTTCCTCCGCGTCCGGGGCCGGGAGGTCGAAACCCGTCCGATCAAGGGGACGCGGCCCCGCGGTCGAACGCATACGGAGGATGAGCGACTCTCTCAGGAACTCCTCGCGAGCGAGAAGGACGCGGCGGAGAACGTGATGATCGTCGACCTGGAGCGGAATGACCTTGGCAAGGTCTGCGAGTTCGGGTCCGTCCACGTGCCAGTCCTGCGGGGGCTGCGCTCCCTCCCGAACGTGCATCATCTCGAAAGCGTCGTCCGAGGACGCCTCCGGGACGACGTCACGGTCCGGCAGCTGTTGCGGGCCACGTTTCCCGGCGGCTCCATCACGGGTGCGCCGAAACCGCGGGCCATGGAGATCATCGAACGGCTCGAGCCGCACCGGCGCGGCGTTTACACGGGCGCGATCGGCTACATCTCCTGGGATCGCTCAATCGACTGGAGCATCGCGATCCGAACCGCGACCGTGATCGGCGAGACGGCTCATTTCGCGGTCGGCGGCGGCATCGTCGCCGACTCGGACCCGGAGGCGGAATACCGCGAAACGCTCGACAAGCTCCGCGGACACGCGGAGGCCCTCACGCACGACCGCGTGGAGGTGACCCCAGACGGCCTCCGTGTGGCTTGACGGCTCCTTGATCGCCCAAGAGGACGCGCGCGTCCCGATCGAGAACCGCGGGTTCCTGTACGGGGACGGATGCTTCGAGACGATTCGCATCCACGGCGGGGCGCCTTTCCGACTCGACGCCCACATCGACCGGCTGCGGTCTGCTCTGGAGGTCCTGCGCATCGAGCCCCCCTGGGGATCCGAGGATCTCCGCCAGGGCGTGAGGAAGGTCGTCGAGGCCAACGGCGTGGTCGAGGGCCTCGCACGGATTACTGTCATCGCGGGTGAGCGGCGCACGACCCGCGGAATGGCGACGATCACCTCACGCGCCCTCCCGGAGATTCCGTCGCAACCCGCGTTGCACGTTGCTGCCTCGGTCCGGCGAATGTCCGGTCCGTTGAGCCAGGTCAAGTCGATCTCACGCGCGGCCGAATCGGTTGCCCTCCGGGAGGCGGAGGCCGAGGGCGCGTTCGATGCGGTCCTCCTCAACGAAAAGGGCCGCGTGGTCGAGACGACCGCGCGTAACATCTTCCTCGTCTCGGGCGGATCCCTCCAAACTCCTCCAACGTATGACGGAGCGCTTCCCGGAATCACGCGGAGCGTCGTTCTTCAGATTGCGGCGCGGGCCAAAATCCGTTCGCAGGAAATCTCAATCTCGCTCGATCGCCTGCGAGACGCGGACGAGGTGTTCCTATCGGGCAGCGGGGTCGGCGTGCTCGGCATCGCGTCGATCGATGGGCATCGGACAGAGACCCCCGGTCGAGTTACTCGTGTGATTCAGGACGCCTATGCAACGCTCCTGGACGCCGAGGCGAAATGGTAAACGAGGGAGGTCGACCGATCGACAGCCCTCGTAGGATCCGCGTCTCGTTCAGTCGGTCGGCTTCACTTGGCCCCGGATCTCGCCGCCGGGAAAGTCGCCCGGTCCCGTGTTCGGTGGCGCGACCCCGTCGTTGGTGTGGATATTCACATAGGCGGTTCCCGCGGTCATGTTCTCGAGCAGGTCGCTCATCGGGTGGCCCGCGAGGGGACCGACGAAGTTCGTGGCATTGAAATCGCTCTCGGCGAGGACGCCATTGAATCGCCCGCCACCGGGCGCCGCCGGCGGTGGCCCGCCGATCGGATACAACCACACGACGATCGGGCCCGCGGTGTTGGCGTCCCCGAGGTGGATGTGCGCCATGATCACATTGTCGATGTTCGCGGCGATGACCTGGTAGTGGATCGACTCGCCGTCCGCGCTCAGCTGGAAGATCGCGACCCCTCGTGCATGCGTGTCCCGCGGTATCGGCCTCTCGTTGATTCCGGCGAGGACCGCGTTCCACTCCGATCCTGACTGATCGTCCGCCCTTGCCACCGTGACGGCAAACGCCGCGGTAACCAGGGCCATCGCGAGCAGAGTCAGCCCCAAAGTTGTCTTCGACAAAGAAAATCTCCTCCGGGCGCCTGCACGGCAGCAGGGCCCCATAGTCTTTTTCCCAAACCGCTGGCCGTTCTCTTTTTCGATAATACAACTAGCCGGCGCGGAGGGCCGCGAGGCGGCGCCTTGCAGGGGTTCCGGACGCCCAGGACTTCTCGAAGAATTCGAGGTGGGCCTTGACGAAGTCCGGACTGTTCGTCCACAGCGCCGTTTCCCCGTCGCCGCGGATCGTCTTCTCGTCTTGGATGAGGAATGCGAGGATTGACTCGCGGTCGACAATGATGAAGCGCGCGCGCTGGCGGTCCACGTGTCGCAGCGGGACGTATTTCGAGACCCGGGCCATGAGCACCTCGTTCGTTTCGTTGATGTCCGCCGCGAGCCGCGCTTTCACCCCGCGACGCATCGCCGCCAGGAGGGATTCGTTGATCCCGGCGCGATACGACCGCTGCAGGCCCTTCGTCGTCGTGAAGGCGAGGACCTCCGCTTTCGCGGTGGAAACGAACTGCTGCAGGGTGCGGTAGATCTGCGCCCGGCCCTTGATCACCTGAAGGCGCACGGTCGGCGGATCCCGCGTCCGCCCGGAGAGTTTCGGCCACGCCTCCAGGAACGTCTTCCGCACGTCGTCGAGTTTCTCGAGCTCCGCGCGCTTCTCCTCCGCGATCATGTCGAACACCTCGTTGATCGCCCGGGCCGCGTACCGACGGGGACGGTCCAACGTGACCTCGACGAGCCCGCGGGCTTCAAGCCCCTCGAGGGCTCGGTACGTTTGCACGCGATTCACGCCGCTCGCTCGGGCGACATCCCCGGCCGTCGTCGCCCCGGCGCGAGCGAGGTTCACGAACACGAGGGCCTCGTAATGGCTCAGGCCGATCCGCTGAAGCGCTTCGGAGGCCTCTGAGATTTTCATCCCGAACGGATGGGCCTCGCCGTCTATTAACTACATCGTAACAAGACCTGTTACGTCGACGAATGC
>DATGWB010000131.1:0-2666 GCA_035299725.1 Thermoplasmata archaeon | reverse complement strand
CGACGTTCCGGCGGACGAGGCCGTCGATGCGGATGAAGCCCTTGCCTTCGTCCTCTTGCATGACCCGGAAGAGCTTCGCGGCGGTCGACTTCTTGCCCAAAATCTGGATGATTTCGCCGACGTCTACACCGAGCGCGACGCGGGTCTTCGTGTCGACGCGTGCGCGGCCCAAACCGACGTCCGACTGGGGCGCCTCGGCCACCTTGAGGACAATCCGCTCAGGCACACCGGTTCGAACTCCCCCGGCTTATATCAAGGTTCCGGGACGATAATCGTCGTCGGACAAAGTTGACAAATCACGATGGGGTCCGACGCTCGCGGACCTCGCTTGACGAGTGGACGACGAGCTCTTTCGCTTCGACGACGTCGATATGGCAGTGGGGACCGATGCGGACCTCCTCGCCCTTGACGAACGCGGCGGTCGTCGCCTCGAGCTCGATCTCTTCGCCCTCGATGCGGTCGGCGGTCAGCTCCCCGCGAATGCGGAAGAAGCCACCGGTGGCCTTCACGCGGATCTCCTCCGCCTCAATCGTCGAAATCTTCGATGTCCCACCCAGATCGATCGCGACTTCCTCGGCCTTGAGCCCGCCGTCGATGCGAACGGATCCGCTCGATCGAAATTCCTCGGCGGCGACTCGCCCCTTGACGGTCAACGAACCACTCGAGGAAATTTCCTCGGCCTCGATGGAGCCGTCGACCTGGAGCGCGCCGCTCGTCTCGACCTCTTCGGCCCTCAGACTCCCAGCGATTCGCGTCGAGCCCGCCGAGCGGAATTCCTCCACATGCACGTCGGCCTCGAAGACGCAGGACCCGGCGATGCGCGCGGTCTCGGCCTCCAGGGGACCTTGGACCCGCGCACTCCCCGCCGACTTGAACTCGACCGTCTTGATCGGGTTCCCGCTCACGACGCCACTGCCGAGGATCTTGATCGACTCCTCGCTCAGCTGCGTTCCGATTCCCGAGAAATCGACCGCACGCATCGCTTCGCCGATGACGTGACCGGCGTGCTCCGCATGGCGGCCCGCCTCCGCGGTTGCCTGCGCGACCACGGCGCCGATCGCCTCACCCAGGTCCGGCATCGCCGGCTGGGACGGTTCCGACTCCTCCGGTTCCTCTGGCTCCGAGTCGTAGCGGGCTTTGATTTCCAAGTACGTCTTCTCGTTGATCTCGCCCCGCGCGAGCCGTTCCTCAAGCTTTCGGAGGATGTCCTTCCGCTTCATTGGCTCCACCGGAAAGTGGAGGCCACAGCGAAATACATTTCCTTCCGCGCGACGGCCTCGATCGGCGTCTTCGTCATCCAGGTCTCGGTCTTTTGGCGGGTCCGCGTCGACTTCGCCGCGTCATCGTGTGCCTGGGAGCGCTGCACCGTCTCCTGGGGCCCGGTGCTCTTGTGTCCGAACATGCAGAGTCGATGGGACCTGGTTTATTTATGCAAGCCTCGCGGATAATAATGATACCTTCCGCCGGTGTCCCGACATCATCTCCCTCCGGGGAGACGACGTCCGATGCGAAGGGGAAGAACGTTGAAGTAGGCCGACACGACTCGCCGACCGGGATGCCGGAACCGCTGGAGCTGATCCGGATCGCGGGTTCGGAGACGCGCCGTCAAATCCTTCGGTTGCTCCAGCAAGGGTTCGATCACCCAGAGGATCTCGCGAAGAAACTGAAGATCCGCCGAACCTCCGTGGACAAGCAACTCGTCGAGCTGTTCGCATGGGGTCTCGTGGACCGTGCCGCGATCTTCCCACCGAACGGCCGGCCGCGAATCGTGTACCAGGTCACGCAACGGGGAAAGGATCTGCTGGACCTGCTCGAGCGCGTCGTGAAAGAATACACGTCATCCTTCAAATCGGATTTCGCCCGGGAACTCGAGGCGTTGGAGGCGAAGCTCGCGGCCGGCGAGATCGCGGAGGAGATGTACTTCAAGCGCCGCAAGGAACTCGAGGCGCGATACAGCCTAGCCTTGTGACTGTCCTTCCTTGCTCCGCGCGCGGGCGATCGCTTCTTCCAGGGAGAGGTCGCCGCGGGCCACCGCCCAGGCGAGCTCGGACGAGATCGTGACGACGCCCCCGCTGTCGAGGCGCGACCGGCGCTGGATCTCGCGCACCTCTCCGGGCGTGGGCCGAATCTCGACCGGCGGTTCCACACGCCGTCCGGAGGACTTGGCGATGTCGATCGCCGCATCGACATCGGGCTGTGGGGTGCGGTGCGTGGTCCCCGCTTCGTCGACGACCTCCACGCGGAGCTGGTCCCTCGCGAGCGCCTTCAGGATCCGATCCCGATTCGTCGGATCGCCGTGGCCGATTCGCACCCGGATGTCCTTCGCCGGGAACGTGCGGAGCGCTTGGCGGACATGGAACGCGACCGCCTCCGGGCTCGCCGCGATTCGCGTGTCGACCACCTCGCCATCGCCGATGATCGCGACGCCCGGCTCCCGCCCCGGATCGACGCCAATCCTCAGCTCCGCCCATTCGGACTTGCCGCGCAAGAGTTGGAGCGCTTTCGCGATCGACGAGTCGATGTCGTCGACGGGCACGACGTTCCGAAGGTGGACGCGGCTCGCCTCCGCGGGGGACGTCAGGATTGCGCCGACGGCGTCCGGAACGCGGCGGGCGAACGACAAACTCGTGAACGGAAGGTCGCGGGCCTTCAACGCGGCGACGAGG
>DATGWB010000130.1:0-6633 GCA_035299725.1 Thermoplasmata archaeon | reverse complement strand
CGTGAACCTGACGAAGAACGCCCTTCAGGCCACGTCGGCCGGGGCCGTGACCCTAGGCATCGAGGACCGCGGCGAGACGGTCGCGGTGATCGTCCACGACACGGGTCCCGGGATGTCGCCGGACGTCATCCAGAAACTCTTCCAGCCGTTCTTCACGACGAAGCCGACGGAGGAGGGGACCGGACTTGGCCTCGCGTTCGCGAAGAGCGTCGTCGGCGCCCACGGCGGCACGATCGAGGTCCTGTCGCTCCCCGGCCAAGGATCGACCTTCACCGTAGTCCTCCCGAAAACCCCGTCTCCTCCGTAGACCGAGGCCCGCGGGAGAAAGCTCCATAATGCCTCCGGGCTTTGCGGTCGTCGGTAGCCATGTCGCCGCTGTGCCCCATCGACTTCCGCTACGGTCGGCCGAAGATGAAGGGGATCTTCGAGGAAGAGTCGCGCCTCCAGCGCCTGCTCGAGGTCGAGGCGGCGCTCGCCCGCGCGGAGGCGAAGGTCGGGTTGATCCCCGAGCCTGCGGCGGCCGAGATCACGAAGAAGGCCACGACGAAGCGGGTGACGGTCGAGCGCGTGCAGGAGATCGAGGAGGAGACGCGTCACGACCTGATGGCCGTCGTCCTCGCCCTGACCGAAGCGTGCGACGGCGAGGCGGGAAAATACGTCCACGTCGGCGCGACGAGCAACGACATCCTCGACACCGCGACGGCGCTCCAGCTCCGGGACGCGATCCGTATCGTGGGCGAAGACCTGATCGAACTCACGAATGTCTTTGCGAGCCTGGCGACGAAACACAAGCGGACCGTGATGCTCGGTCGGACGCACGGGCAAGCGGCCATCCCGATCACGTTCGGACTCAAGATGGCGGTCTTCGCCTCCGACGTCGCCCGCCACAGCGACCGGCTACGGGAGGCGACCCCGCGGATCGTCGTCGGCAAGATGTCCGGGGCCGTCGGGACGGGCGCGGCGTTCGGGCCGTATGCCCTCGACATCCAGCCCGCGGTCATGCGGGACCTCGGCCTCGGAGTGGAGGAAGCGGCGACCCAGGTCGTTGGCCGCGATCGGTATGCGGAGTTCATCGCCATCCTCGCGAACATCGCCGCGTCGCTCGAGAAGTTCTGCACCGAGGTCCGGAATCTGCAGCGCACGGAGATCGGCGAGGTCGCCGAAGCATTCGAGACGAAGAAGCAGGTCGGGAGCTCCACGATGGCCCAGAAGGAGAATCCGGTCGCCTCGGAAAACGTCTGCTCGCTCTCTCGGATCGTCCGGTCGCTGGTGACGCCCGCCTTGGAGAATGTCCCCCTCTGGCACGAACGTGACCTGACGAACAGCGCGGCCGAGCGGATCATCCTGCCCCACGCGTGCGTCCTGATCGACGAGATGCTCGCCCGGACCGCGGAGATCTTCCGCACGCTGCGCGTCGATCCGGATCGGATGAAGGCGAACCTCGAGGCGACGAAGGGCCAGGTCATGGCCGAAGCGGTGATGATCGCCCTTGTCTCGAAGGGAATCGGACGACAGGAAGCCCACAAGCTCATGCGCGAGACTGCGCAGAAGGCGCGGGCGAACGATGTCCACTTACGGGAGGCATTGCTCGCCGAGCCGAAGGTGACGAAAGTCCTATCGAAGCGAGAGATCGAGTCGGCGATGGACCCGAACGCGTACCTCGGTGAGAGCTTCGCGATCGTCGACGCGGTCGTGAAGCGCGTGCGCTGAAGAGTCAACGGAGTGAATTCGCGGTGCAGCGCGCATCGCTCCGCGAATCCTTAAGATGCGTCGGGAGCATCCGTCGGCTCGATGCAGTTCGCTCGCGTCGTGGACGTATACGAGAAGATTGAGGCAACGACGAAGCGGCTCGAGATGACGGAGCTACTTGTCGGCCTCCTCCGGGACACGCCAAAGGAGGACCTCGACAAAATCGTCTACCTCACGCAAGGTCGCATCCACCCCGACTACGAGGGGATCGAGCTCGGTCTCGCGGAGAAGATGGTGATGCGTGTCCTCGCGCACGCGACCGGCCTTGACGACGCGCGCGTCGGCCGTCTCTGGAAGGAACGAGGAGATCTCGGCCTCGTCGCACAAGAAGCGATCGCCGCGCGGCGACAGAAGCCCTTGGAGTCGACGCCGCTCACGACCGCGAAGGTCTACCAGCATCTCGATGCGATCGCCCGGGAATCCGGTGAAGGGAGTCAGGAACGGAAGATCCGCCTCCTGTCTGACTTGCTGGGCAACGCGACACCGCGGGAGGCGAAGTACATCATCCGGATGGTCGTCGGCCAGATGCGGCTCGGGGTCGCCGACATGACCATCGTCGATGCGCTCGCGGGAGCGTTCGCGACCAAGGCCGACCGATCCCGCGTCGAGCGGGCGTACAATGTGTGCTCGGACCTCGGCGAGGTCGCGCGGGTTTTGGCGTCGAAGGGCGTCGACGGACTGACGGAGATCCACTTGAGGCTCTTCAGGCCGATCCGGGCGATGCTCGCAGAACGCCTCGAGACGCTCGAGGAGATCTTCAAGCGGATGGGGAAGGCCGCGCTCGAGTACAAGTACGACGGGCTGCGCGTGCAGGCACACGTCTCTCCGACGCGGATTGAACTTTTCTCCCGCCATCTCGAGAACATCACAGAGCAGTTCCCCGAAGTCGTCGACGCGCTGCGATTCGCGATCACAGATCGTGCGACCATCGTGGAGGGCGAGGCCGTACCGGTTGACCCGAATACCGGAGAGTTCCTTCCGTTTCAGGAGGTGAGCCGCCGCCGAGGACGGAAGACGGAGGTCGAGCGGATGGCGAGGGAATTTCCGGTCACCCTGTTCGCGTTCGACTGCCTGCTCCGTTCGGACGAAGACCTGACCGCGCGGCCGTATCACGAACGACGGAAGGCCCTCGAGGCCGTCGCCAAGCCGAACGACGGGATTCGGTACTCGACCGTTCGCGTGACCGAGGACGTGAAACAAGCCGAGGCGTTTTTCGATCTAGCCCTCCAGGCCGGATGTGAAGGGCTCATGGCGAAGGCCCTCGACTCGACCTATGACGCGGGCGCGCGCGGATTCAAGTGGATCAAATTCAAGAAAGAGTACAGCGCGGCGTTGAGCGACACCATCGACCTTGTCGTTGTTGGGGCATTCGCGGGGCGAGGCAAGCGGGCGGGCACCTATGGGGCGCTCCTTATGGCGGCATACGATGACGAAGCGGACGTCTTCCGGACCACCTGCAAACTAGGCACAGGCTTCGACGACGAGACGCTGTTCGCCCTCCCGGAGAAGTTCAAAGCGGTCAGACGAGACCGCGGGCCTGCGCGGGTCGACGCCAAGCTCGAGCCGGATGTCTGGTTCGAACCTCGGGTCGTCCTCGAAGTGCGAGGCGCCGAAATCACGGTGAGCCCGATCCACACGTGCGCCTGGGATGTGCTCCGTCCCGGAGCGGGTCTCGCAATCCGCTTCCCTCGATTCACGGGACGGTGGCGGGACGACAAAGGTCCCGAGGATGCGACGACGGCAAAAGAGTTGGTCGAGATGTATCGGCAGCAGCTCAAGCAGACGAAGAAAGAACCTGCGCCTTCAGCGTAGCGCGAATCGTCCCGTCTTTGCGAAGCTCCCGACCATCCGATCTACGTCCTGGATCCGGGAGAGAACCACGGTACTGGGCGGTGGTTTGGTGAGGTCTGGAAGGAGATTCCGGCGAATCCAGGCGGCGGCGATGCCGAGATTCGCTGCGCCCTGAAGGTCCAGTGCCGCGTCCGATACGAACAGGCTCTCTGAAGGCCTCGCTTTGAGAGCCTTCATCGCCGAGCGATAGATTCCGGGATCCGGCTTGTACGAACGGACCGCCTCGGACGTCGTGACCGTGTCGAAGATCTCCGTCAGGCCCGTGTGGGACAACACATCGGCAACCGCGTCGGTATCTCCATCCGTCACCACCCCGAGACCGGAGACTTTGGATTGAAGCGCTCGCAACCAGGCGATCGTGATGTCGGGCTGGAGGTTGCAGGATCCCACGTAACCCGACCACGCCTCCCGGACGAGCCTGACGGACGCGTCGCGTGCGTCGGCGCGGCTTCGTTTCGCGAGTAGATCAAACAGAACATCGGACGCGATCTCTCGTTCGGATCGGAACCGGGGTCCTTGCGCGACGGGCAGGGCTTCGGCCGTCGCCACGGCCCAACGAAGCGCGAGGGGCACGGGACCTCGTACGCGGATTGCGCTCAAGCGCGCCGCCATTGACGCGACAATGCCTCGCAGGTCGACGAGGGTGCCGCCGAGATCAAAGAACACGAAGATGTTTCGCATTCGGATTTGACCCCTTCCGCCTGATTTGCGCCGTCGATTTCGGAGTGGTCGGGTATTTATTTGCCATTCTTTATATCTCTGTGGACACAACGGTCACATGGCATCCCTGCCCTCTTGGCTGATCGTCTACCTAATCGAGATCCTGAAGGCCGCTCCGCTCGCGTCGGCGACTGCGTGGTTCGTCCTGGCAATCTTGCAGGTGTACCGCGATCGCTGGCATACCTGGACAGAAGCGTTCTTCCTCTTTTGCTGTTTCTTCGCTGGGCTCTACGCAATCGGCGATTTCCTCTTGTTCTACTCTACCACGTATGAGGCGGCCCGCCTCTCGACGCTGGTGAGCCTCACCGGCCTCACACTGGCGGTGAATTTCTTCCTGCTCTTCACGCTCGTGTATGTGGACCGCATGAGGCGATCCTACCTTCTACTCATGGCGGTGTCCATCTCGATGCTCCTTCTCCTCTGGGGACGAGGCATCCTCGACATCTCTCCGCTCACCTTCGAGCAGCAAACGCTGTTCGTGGCGACGTTCGACCCCATCGTCTTTGGAGTCTATCTCATCTACGTCGTTGCGTACGCGGTCATCGGCATTTGGAACTTGTATCGGCTCTATAAGATCGTCCGAGCGAGCAGCACGACGCTGGCGCGTCGCGCGGCCGGTCTCATGGTGACCTTTACCCTTGTCCTCATCCTCGGCCTGGTGACGAATGGCTTTATTGGGGTCACTCAAGTGGCGATCCCACCCCCTCTCTCCACCCTGCTGTTGTTCGTCGCGGCAAGCGCCTACTACACGCTCTACCCGATCGGTCGGGAGCGAATATCGGAAGCGATTCGGATGTTTCAGGCCCGCCGATATTCGATCAAGGCGGTCTTCTTGACATTCCACGATGGCACGTTGATCGGCGCGAAGACCAAGCCCGGCGAGACGGCAATCGACCAGGACCTGTTCGGGGCGACCCTCGATGTCATCCAGAATTTCATGCGGACCTCGTTCCCGATCCTCCGCGGAAAGTCGCTCAGCTCGATCGTTCATGGGACCTACACGTTGGTCATCGAAAAGGCCCGCATGACCTACCTGACCGTCGTCCTCGAAGGGGAAGAGACGGATCAGCTACGCCGCCAGATGCGAGACGTCCTCATCGCGTTCGAGGCGCAAAATCGACCCGTACTACAAAAGTGGCAGGGCGTCCCCAGTGAGGCGAGAGGGACGGAGCAACTCCTCACGGGATTCTTCGTCGAGTCGCCCCTCGTCTAGGCGTACACCTGGATGAGACCGACCGGGGAGCCGAGGACGAAGAGCTTGCGGGGCTTCGGCGAGAGACGGACAATCTTCTGACGGAGCCGAATCTCGCGGTCGCGGTAGCGGGCCTTGATCTCGTCGATCGACGCGTACGTCTTCGAGAGCGCCTCGCCCTCATGGAGGATCTTCGCCAGATACGTAACCGCGACCATCGCGGCGTACTCGTTGAAATTCCAATTGCTGTGCACGGTGCCGTTCTGCGAATACACGTAGGCGGCCTTGCGCATCCGCGTCGGAATCCACCCGCCGGAGATGCCGAGCTTCGTGTGCCGCACGACGACATCGATCGGCGGCAGGGCCTCGAGGAGGGCCCGGCCGTCGGGGGACAGGAACCACTCCTCCTCGTAATCCAGCAGGAAATGCGCGTCGAACTTCGGGTGCGAGGGCATCGGGAATGCGCGGTTGAAATCCTGCTCGAGCTCGTAGCCCTCGCGGATCCCCTCCAGATGGATCGCCAATCCATGGCGGCGGGCGTACTCGCGGAACGGATCGATCCCCTTCAGGAGAATCTCGAGGAATCGTTTCGTCTCCTCGGGACCGCGGTCGCGATTGTACACGGTGTGTGTCAAGATGACGTTCGTCCGCGCGCCGAGGCTCGCGAGCGTGTGGACCAACGCAAGGCAGTACAGGCCCGCGTCCGCGTCGACGTCACCCGTCACCGGAACGGAGAGGGTCGACCGCGTGCCATCGGGGATGTCGTACATGACGAGGTCCCGCAGCCCCTGGAACGCCTTGTCCGAGTCGACGCCGAGCCCAAGGGAATGGGAGAGGACGTTCCATTGTTCCGCGAACGCTTTGCGGATCGCCTCCGGCGTCGCCAATTGGAGCGCCCCTCCACTCCGGGCCGGGAGTGGCGTTCGTCCGTCGGTGTAGTCCGCCGATTCCACGAGGCTCTGAAAGAGGTCCTCCTGGAGACGGTGGCCGACGGGGTCGGCGTCGATGGAATCAGGGGGTTCCAATCCTGGTTCTTCGGAGGGCGCTGGCTTTGCCTTCGGCGTGCCGCTCGCGGTCACGAAGTCAACCCCTCTCCCACCGTTCCCAGAAGTGATTATCAG
>DATGWB010000129.1:0-10381 GCA_035299725.1 Thermoplasmata archaeon | reverse complement strand
GACGCCCGCGAGGAAGTGTCGCGCCGTCGACCCGGTGCCGAGGCCGAGGACCATGCCCGGCTTCACGTACGCGAGGGCGGCCTCCGCCGCGTCCCGCTTCAGCTCGTCCCGAGAGGCCATCTCAGGCCCTCCGGCGCAGTTACTCGACGAGCTTCACGAGCTCCCCGATCACGAGATCGTCGAGTTTCTCGCCCAATGCCTTCGATGCCTTGGACGGATCCCCGGTGACGCCGGACCAGTACTTCCGCGGGTCGGCCACGACCGCGTAGGGAGGGATCTCGTTCTTCCCCGGCGGGCTCTTGCCCTTCACGAGGTCGGGGCGTGCAGTCATGATCCGCGACGTCTCTCCCGCGCCCGCATGGCCGTCGCCCTCGGGAAGGATGCCTTGCGAAGCATAGATGATGTCGTAGTCCGAGAGGACGGTCGCCCGAAGGCCGGTCCCTTCGTCGACGACTTCCTGGGCGGCGGCGCGCAGCGCCATCATGTGCTCCCGCCCGGCGTGGCCGCTCAGGATCATCACGCGTCGCACGCCGTTGCGCACGAGATCCGCAAGGATGTCCCGGACGAAGCCCTTGAGCGCGTCGACGGAGACGCTGACGGTCCCCGGGTAGGGCCGGGTCGTCGTGCAGACGCCGTACGGGATGGCGGGCGCGACGTACGCGTTCGTATGGCGCGCGACCTCGTCCACGACGTGGAGCGGCTGGATGACGTCCGCCCCGAGCGGCAGATGCCGGCCGTGTTCCTCGAGCGCGCCGACCGGGAGGATGACCACGGGATCCTTCTTCACGATCGCGGCAAATTCCTCAGAGGTCATCTCGTCGAGGCGCACGCGGCGGAATCCGCGAGAAGGCCATAAATGGTTCGCGAGCGCCCAGTCGGTCGTTAACCTTAAACAAGGTTGACATCGCCTCCCGAAGCCTTTTCTCTTCCATGGCCCTCCGACGGTCGTGCGCGTTGCGGCTTTGTTCTCCGGAGGGAAGGACTCGACGTACGCGACCTACGTTGCCATGCAGCGAGGCTGGGACGTCACGCACCTTCTCTCGATCACTCCGGAAGATCGAGACTCGATGCTGTTCCACACGCCGAACCTTCAGCTCACGCCCCTCCAGGCGGAGGCAATGCGAATCCCGCTCATCCGTGAGACCGCATCGATGGGAGAGGACGGCGAGCTCGACGCGCTTCGGCGAATCTTCCGACGGGTCGACGTCGACGGGGTCGTCGTCGGGGCCATCGCATCGGACTACCAGCACGCCCGCGTGAATCGAATCGCCGACGAGGTCGGGCTCCGGGTCTTCGCCCCGCTGTGGCGTCGCGACCCGACACGACTGGTGTACGACTACCTCGAGGCCGGCTTCGACATCGCCTTCTCCAGCGTCTCGGCGGAAGGCCTCGACGCGAGCTGGCTCGGGCGGCGATGGGACGACCGGGTCGTCCAAGAACTGCTCCATCTCCAGCAGACGCGCGGCGTTCATCCGTGCGGGGAAGGCGGCGAGTTCGAGACGATGGTGCTCGATGGACCCCCGTTCGAGCAATCGATCGACGTCGTGCGCGCGACGCCGGATTGGCGCGGCACGGCGGGCGTGTGGCGCGTGGACGAGGCCCGACTCATGCCGAAATCGAACCGCGGATCGTGAGCTCAACGGCCTCGGGCCGGCCGAATCGACTTGAGGTCTCGGAACAGGAGCTCGCGGTCCTCCTTATCTTTGATCTTCGAGCCGACTTCCCGCGCGAGGGCGAGGTGCGTCCGGAGGTCTCGCTTTCGGCCCGCGATAGCATCGGCGCGGGCAAGGGCCTCGTAGGCGAAGGCGAGCGGGAAGTCCTCGATCCCGTTTTCCTTGCATGTCGCGAGGGAACGGACCGCGTGGTATGTCGCCGGCTCGGGACGGCCGAGGATCGCGTAGACGTGAGAGATCTGCCAATCGCCGATCGCGCGGTTCACCGCCGTTCCGACCTCGCCCCAGTGGAAGCGGGACGCGTGCGCGGCGTGGATCATGCGCTCGTCTTCGGCGGGCGAGCGCGTCTTCTCGAGGAGCCGCCAGACCTCGTTGAACAGACCTACGGCCATCTTGCGATGCCACTTCCGCTCTGCCGTCGTGGGTTTGCGTGCCATGGAATGCCCTCCGCCGCGTCCGATTACGCCGTCGACGGCGGGTAGTGGGGCTGGGCAGATTTGAACTGCCGTCGCAGGCTCTTCTGCCCCGTAAACGGGGTCCCAAAGCCCGAAGGATAGACCAAGCTACCCCACAGCCCCAGATGCGCGGAAGAACCGGAACACGCGATAAATACGTTGTCGCCTACGCGTCGCGCGGGTTGCGCATCGAGGAAAATGCGTCCCGCGCGGCCAATCGCACGGCGTCTTCGCTTGTCTTGCGCGGCCGCCATCCGGTCCGCTTGAGCCGGTCGAGCGCGAGTTTCATCGTGCGAACGTCTCCCGCCCATCCGCGCCCTCCTCCGGCGCCACCCGTCCACGCGTATTCGACGCCGCGGAGGCCGAGCTCTGCGCAGATCGCGTCGGCAAGGGCGCGCACGGTGATCGCATCCTCGCTGCCGACGTTGTACACCGAGAATGGCCCTGACCCACCCCGCTGGCCCGCGAGCATCCCGGCCACGACGTCATCCACATGGACGTACGACTTCGCCGTGCCCGGATCGGATCCGAGGATCTCGAGCCGTTTCGGATTCTCGTCGAGTTTACGGACGAAGTCGACCACCACGCCATGGCCGCTCCTCGCGCCGACGACATTGGCCAGACGGAAGACGAACGCCTGGACCCCGAACGTGTGCGCGTACGCGGAGAGGAGCGCCTCGCCGGCCAGCTTCGATGCGCCGTACACCGAGATCGGCTCGAGGGGGCTGTAGTCTTCCGGGGTCGGCACGACCTTCGCCTCGCCGTAGACCGTCGATGTAGATGCGAACACGATTCGCGGAACCTCGGCCACCCGGCACGCCTCCAGGACCCGATGGGTCGCGACGATGTTCTCGTCAACCGTGGGCTTCGTCCCGCGTCGGTCCAACCGGACATCCGGGTTCGCGGCGAAATGATAGACGACGTCGGCCCTCCGGAAGATCGGACGTAGGTCGCCCCGGAGGAGATCGCGTTTCACGAGCGTCGCGCCGGCCTTGAGGGCCTTCGCGAGGTTCTCGCGTTTGCCGGCTTTCAGATGATCGATCGAGACGACGTCCGCCTCGCCCACCAAGGCGTCGGCAACATGGCTGCCGATAAATCCCGCACCGCCGGTGATGACGACTTTGGGACGAGCCAAAGCGTTCCACCTGCCGCAACTCGAGACGACGTAATCAACGTTCCTTCTGCGCGAGGAGATGAGCGAGGAGTGCGTCGACCGCCCTCGCCCGATGAGAGACCGCGTTCTTCTCGGTCACCGTCATCTCCGCGAAGGTCTTCGTCGCGCCTTCGGGGACGAAAATCGGATCGAAACCGAATCCCCCGGTCCCTCGCTCCCGGTCGGCGATCGAACCGCGGCATTCCCCATGGAAGACCTCGTGCTCGTCCGACGTCCGGAGGAGGAAGACCGTCTCGAACCGTGCACCGCGGTTCCGGGCATCGTTCAGGAGCTTCAGGACCCCGGCGCACCCGAGACGCTTGTATACGTACGACGAATAGACGCCCGGGAAGCCACCGAACTCTTCGAGGAACAGGCCCGAGTCATCGATCACGTAGTCGCCCCGGATCTGGTCGTCGAGGATCGTCGCGGCGAACCGGACGACCTTCTCGAGGCGATCCGTCTGGATCTCGGGATACGTGCGGTCCTCGTGCACGAGCTTGATGTGGGCTTCGCCCATTTTCTTCGAGACCTCGCGGAACTTGCCTTCGTTCGTCGTCACGAATGCGATCATGTATAGCGACCCCGCGACTCGATTTCTTTCACCTTTGAGATGACGTCATCGGCCGCCTTCCCCATGGTCCTGCGATAGCCCCTAAGTGCCGCCCGGTAGTACGATGCCGCGCGCGCATGCGCGCTCCCCAGGGCCTCTTTCAGGAGGTGGAGGTCGACGCCCCTCGATTCGACCCTGTCGTCTTTTCCGCCCAGACTGAAGTCGATCATCACGATTCGAGCGTCTCGGACGATCATGTTCGACGTCGTCAGATCGCCGTGGATGATCCCGGCCCGGTGTAGACGTCCAACGATCTCGCCGATCGCACCCGCGACTTTCATCGCGGGGGGCCCTCCTTGGTCCAGGACGTCCTTCGCGGTCGGACCGTCGACGAACTCCATGATGATCTTATTCTCCACGAGATTGATGTCGTAGAGAATCGGGACCGCGACCCCGGCGGCTCGGGCCTCGGCCATGAGGCGCGTTTCATGACGGATTCGAGACCGGCGCAGTTCGTCGTCGAGGACGTCGAGGCGGTACGCTTTCGCCCTCCGATATTTCTCGATGGCGGGTCTTCCCAAGAACTCCGTTCGTCGGAGCTCCGCCTCCGCGCCCTGTTTGACGAGCACGCGGCGCGATGCGAGGCAGGCGAGAAAAACCTTTCATCGCGTGCTAGAAGGTATTGAAAAGGTTTGCCGCAGCTCAGACCGGGCACAGAAAAGAGGCGAGGAGCGGCGAGGAAAAAGCCTAGCTGCGCCTGCCTCATGGGGGATGGAGGTTTCGGCATCCCGAGTATTTGGCGATATGATGGTGGATGGTGGAACCTATTTGTCGCTTTTGCGGCTTTTTTCTCGATTACGGTGCTGCTCGCTTGGGGCCCTCGGACTGTTGAGTACCTTGTCTTCGACGCCGCGGCAGGCGTCTTCATTTACTTCACCGGGATGGTGAAGGTGCGGACGAGATACCGCATCCGGCAAAAGACGCAACGGCCCAAAACTACCTGATTCTTCTCGGCAAGGCTCTTTCGTGCCTGCATGTTGTTCGGTCTAGCCAAGGCCGCCATTCGGGAATTTATCGAAAAGCACCCAAAGGGGCCGCCGAAGTGAATCGGGAGGCTTTTCAATACACTCTCGGACGCCGAGAAAAACCTTTCATCGCGTCGTCCATCCGGGCGATCGATGACCAAACCGCACGAGTCGCCCCTACGGATTCGTCGCGCCGAAGCGAGCGATCGAACCGAGTGGATGCGGATGCGCGCCGCCCTCTGGCCCGAGTACACGCCCGAGAATCACCGCAACGAGATGGACGAATATCTCGACGAAAAATCGGCGGCGGCCTTTGTGGCCGAGCGTCCCGATGGCGGCCTGGCGGGTTTCGTGGAAGCCACGATCCGTCCCTATGCGGACGCGTGCGACACGAGCCCGGTAGGTTATGTCGAAGGTTGGTACGTGGACCCTGACGTGCGGCTCAGCGGAGTCGGACGTCGGCTCGTTCGGACCGCCGAGCGGTGGGCTCGCGGAGGCGGCTGCAGCGAGATGGGTTCCGATTGCCTCGTGGAGAACGAAGGCAGCCTGCGGGCGCATCTCGCGATCGGGTACGAAGAGCGGGAACGGCTCATCCATTTCCGACGATGGTTGGCACGGCCGCAGCCACGGCCCCGGGCGTAGGTGGGGGAGCCCCTCGCTCGTTCCCCATCGGGGATGAGGCTTCGAGGAACGCACGAATCTCGGACGCGGGCACCTTGGACGGCCTTGGCTCGAAGTCGGGCGGCAAGCACCGCGCGTACCGCGGCTCGAGGAGACGTCCCTCCATGAGTATGATCGCGGCCCGGTCCCGCTCGCTCCGGATCGGGCGGCCCGCGGCCTGTAGGACCTTGTTGATCGCCGGGAAGACGTAGGCGTAGTCGTAGCCTTTCGCGAACCCGAACTTGCGGCAGTAGTATTCCTTCAGGGCCTCGACCTCGACGTTCGGCGGGCTCAGGGGGAGCCCTACGACGATGACCGCCGCGAGGACGTTTCCCTCGTAGTCGACGCCCTCGCTCAACGATCCGCCCTGGACCGCGAACAGGACCGCCCCGCCCTCGGCGCGTGCTACCCGCAACGCCTCGATCGCCCCGTCGCGCTGGGCCTTCGTCCACTCCGGTCGCTCGACCAGGACCTTCTTTCCAACGCGGAACGCGAGGAACCGCGAATGGGCCTCCTCCAAGAGTTCGTACGACGGAAAGAAGAGTGCCACGTTGCCCGGGACGACAGCCGCGATCGCCGCGATCTGGCGGGCGATCCGGTCGTGCATCGCCGCGGTGCGCTTCGCGTAGAGCGTCGTCAGCTCGGGCTGGACCAGCAGGAGTCGATTCGCCTTCGGGAACGGGGTGCCGTAGGTTCGGATCAAACGGCGGCCGAGATCGATCCCGAGAAGATCAGCGTACATCTCGGCGGGAAAGAGCGTACCGGACATCAGGACGCTCGCATGGACCTGGTCGAACACGCGCTTGCTGAGGACACTCGGATCCATCAGCCGGAACGCGAACTTTCCCTCGTGGCCGGGGATGACGAGGCGCAGGATCCCGACGTTCTGGTCTCGCCACCGGCTGAGAAACTCGGCGACGGCGGGCAACGTCGACGGCACGCCGTGACGAACCGCGTCCTCGCCGGCGAAGGAGACCATCTCGACGAAGTCCGTGTAGCCGAGAGATCCGCCGCGGCCTTTCGCGAGGCCCAGGTCGACGAGGTCGAGGAGCTCCTCCTTGCGGGCGATGCGCTCGGCGCGGACGTCGAGCAGGAAATGCTCCATCGCCTTCGCGACGCCGACGAGCCGATGGGCCACCTCCCCGTCGATCGACCGGGCCTCTTTCGCGGCCTTCAGGAGATCGTGGACCGAGAGGTCGCCGCCCAGGTGAGCCCGGATCCGGTCCGGGAGGTTGTGGGCCTCGTCGACGATCACGACGAGTTCATCCAGGGACCGCCCGAGCCGCGGGAGGAACCGCTCGAGGATCTCGCTGAAGAGATAATTGTAGTCGCACACGACGAGATTCGCGCGGGACGCGGCGTCCATCGCGACTTTGTGGGGGCAGACGCCGCACGCCCCGCTCGCCCGGACGAGCTCCTGCACGTGGAGGGTGCGCTGGAGGACCGCGGTGACGACCGCCGAGTTGTCCCGCGTGAAGAAGGCGCACGTCCGCGACTTCACCTTGTGATCGCAGAACTCGTGGAACGCGCGGCCGTACGCCGGGGCGCCCTCCTGGAGGCACATCGATTGCTTCGCAATCAGGTCGACCGTCGCGATCCGCGGCCCCCTCGCCTCGATCCGACGGACCGTCTCGATCGCGATGCGGTGTTGACTCTGCCGCGACGTCAGGAAGAGGACGAGCTTGTTCGCGCGGAGGGCGAATTCGAGCGACGCGACGAGGGCCACGGCCGTCTTGCCGATCCCGGTCGGGGCGTGGGCGAGCAGGTGTCGACCGTCCTCGATCGCGCCGCGGGCATCAGCGAGGAAGTCCGCTTGGCCCTCGCGAACCCGATCGAACGGCCAGGGGATGCGGACGGCGCTCGGGCGCAGGGCGGGGGATGGCGCGAGCGTTTCCAATTCCGACCTCCACAAGGTGGGTCGTCCCAGGCTCGCTCGATATGAAGGACTTCCGGAGGGAGAAGGCCGAAAGTACTCCGGTCGCTCTTACGGCGTGATAGTTGTGAAAGAGCGCTTAAGCCGTTTCCGAGGGGGTGCCTCGTTGTGCGCCGCCGGTGTTTCGTCTGCGGGTTCAAGTCCGGGAAACCGGTCTGTCCCCGCTGCAATACAATCCTGCGACCGGACCAGGCGGTCTGCGCGTCGTGCGGGAAGTCGTTCGGCCGATGGATCGCGGCGTGTGACGGGTGCGGCGCGCCGATGAAGGCGGAACCCGTGACTTCGGAGGAGCGCGCGGCATATCACAGCCTCGCCTCCGTCCCAGGGATCTCCGAGGAGCGGGCGAAGGCCCTCGCCGCGAAAGGCTTCCGGGACTTCGCCGACGTCGTCCGACTGGCGTTGCCGGAGAGCGCCGTCCGACAGGGCCTCCATCATACGATTGCCCGGAAGGTCCTCCTCGCGGATCTCGTCCCACGGCCGCAGCGTGCGGTGAGCGGGGCCCGGTGCCCGATGTGCGGTGCAGCCTGGCTCGCGGACGCGACCCGTTGCGTGTCGTGCGGCCCGGCGTTCGGCCTCGAACTGAATCCGGCCGCGATCGAGGCGCGACTCGAGGAGATCACCGGCGACCTCGTGAATCTCGTGGCGGACGAGGACTTCCAGGGGATGCCGGAAGACGTCCGGAACGAGATCTTGCAGGCCTTCGGCGGCGTGACGCGCGACGATCTGCTGCGCGAGGAATATTCCCACCAGGTCGACGCCTGGCGGACGAAAGGGTTCGACGTCGGACGCGTCGAGCCTCTCCTCGACGAGAACCTCGCGACCTTCCGCGAGCAGAGCGCGCGGCTGATCCGGCTCCAAGTGGCGAAGAAAGCCGACGCCGGGACCTACCGATGTCCGCTCTGCGAGATTCGCCTCGAGAGCACGGCGGAAGAATGCGGCAACTGCGGCGCGCACTTCGTCTGAGGCCACAATCCTAAATATGCAGGCATCGTGCCGGAATCGGATGCGCGGACCGTATTCCGATTACGCGGCCCCTCCGATTCATGTGACCCGGGAACCGACGGGCCCCCGACCCGGGGTGCGCTTCAGCCGCCAGGAGTTGTTCCAGCTCGGGGTGGCGATCCTCGCGCTGAGCGCCGCGCTGACCCTCGCGAACTATACGGCGCTCCGCGGTTTCTATCCGTCCAACCAGCTCCCGCTCCTAATCGTCCTCTGGTTCTCCGGCGCCCTGGTCGCGGTCGGGAGCGGGGTTGGACTCCACGAGATCTCCCACAAGCTCGTCGCGCAGCGGTACGGACACTGGGCCGAGTTTCGGTACAATCTCCGCGGGCTCGCGCTGTCGTTCGTCTTCGCGTTGTTCGGCTTCCTGATCGGAGCGCCGGGCGCCACGATGGTCTCCGGATTCGTCACGCGCGATCAGAACGGACGGATCAGCGCCGCGGGCCCGATCTCGAACTTGTTCATCGGCACGGCGTTCATGCTCGTCGCCGCGGCGATCGTCCGCACGACCTCCCTCACGAACATCCCGGCGTTCTTCGTGACGGTCATCCTCGTGAACGCGTGGTACCTGAACGTCATCCTCGCGGGCTTCAACATGATCCCGATCATGCCCTTCGACGGCTCGAAGGTGTGGGCGTGGAATAAGGCCGTCTACGCCGGGATCCTCGTCCTCGCGCTTGGGCTCTATGTGAGCGGAGTCTACCTCGGGATCACGGGCATCTGATCGGGCGATGGCTCATCGACTCATCTGACTCGCGAGGTATCCCGCGCCAAAGCCGTTGTCGATATTCACGACGGCGACTCCCGGGGCGCATGAGTTCATCATCCCCAGGAGAGCGGCCATCCCGTCGAAACTCGCGCCGTACCCCACCGAAGTAGGCACGGCGATCACGGGGACATCGACGAGGCCGGCCACGACGCTCGGCAGGGCCCCTTCCATTCCCGCGACGACCACGATCACCTTCGCGCCGCGGAGGAGATCCCGACGGTCGAGGACTCGATGCACCCCGGCGACGCCGACGTCGAACAGGCGAGTCACCTTGCATCCCATCAGCTCCGCCGTGACGCCGGCCTCCTCCGCGACCGGAATGTCCGAGGTCCCAGCGGTCATCAGTAGGACCGGGCCGCGCTTGGCCTTGGGCGGATTCCCGATCGACACGATCGCGGCCGGTTCGTGGTACGTGACCCGCTGGCCGTCCAAGGCCTTTCGGAGCCGCTGGTAGATGGAGCGGGTGGCGCGGGTCGCCAGCACGAGATCGTGGGACTCGCTCATCCGGCGGGCGATCTCGACGATCCGATCCGGCGTCTTCCCGAGGCACAGGATGACTTCTGGATAACCGCGGCGGAGGTCGCGGTGCGAATCCAGCTTCGCGAATCCGAGGTCTTGATACGGTAGGTCCCGGAGGGCCTCCATCGCCTGTCCGACCGTGACCTTCCCCGCCTTCAGATCCCGAAGGAGCGCCTGCACGCGACGCCGATCCACGGCCTTCACCGGATCTGTTCCCACTTTTCGAGTTCGAGGACGGAGCTGAGTGTGCCGCCGCGTTTGATCTCTTCGCGGATCCGGTTCTCTCGCTCGAGCACGTCGAGCGCGCGGTTTGCCATCTCGACGGCCTCCTCGTGCGCCACGACAATCAGGCCGGACTCGTCCCCGACAATCCAGTCGCCCGAATGGACCTTCTGCCCGCCGCACTCAATCTCGCTCCCGATCTCGCCGAGGCCCTTCGGTTCGCCGGCGTGCGGCGCCACGTGTCGACTGAAGCAGGGAAAATTCAGCTCGAGGATGGTATCGAGGTCCCGCACCGCGCCGTCGATCACGACCCCGGCCACGCCTTTCACGAGGCACGAGTTCGACGCGAGTTCGCCCCACACCGCGGTCGGCCCGCCGCCGACATCGATGACGATGACGTCCCCCGCCTTCGCGCGGTCG
>DATGWB010000128.1:0-2557 GCA_035299725.1 Thermoplasmata archaeon | reverse complement strand
GCGGCCCTCCCAGGCGTGCGCGAGGAGGTCCTCGACCGCGAAGAGCCGGCCGAAGTCGACCGGGGTCACCTCGTCCCGCGACCCTTCGATGGCCGCGGAAGGAGCTTCGTTGAACGTGATCTGGAGGGTCTCTCCCGAATTGCGGATGAGTTTCACGAATGCGAGATCGTGCACGCCGCGACCGCGCGCGATCAGGAAGCCCGGGTCCGCGAGTCGGGACAAAAGTTGCCGCGGCGGCGTGGCATCGAGCACGAGGATCCGGTCGAACGTCTCGTCGGGTACTGACGGAAGGACGCGGACGTCGCCGAACCCCGCCGCTTGCATCCGTTGAATCGTCCGGTTCCGGCGCTCGGTATCCGTCTCGACGACGACCACCTGCTCCGGGCCGACGACTTCTGCGAGCAAGGCACCCGGATATCCACCGCGGCAGCCTTCGACGAGGATCCGAAGGCCGTCCTGGAGCTCCAAGAGATCGAGCGCGGCGATGAGGCACCGCGCGGAAGGCATCGTCGTCGGGTGGGGCGCCTCGTGGAGCGGAAGCGGCATGTCGGCATACGCGAGAAGCCCGAACGACTCCGGCAGGAACGATTCTTGTCGGACCCGGAGGAACGAGCGCTCGAGGTCCCCGGTGCGCAGAAGGCCGAGTCCCTTCAGCTCGGCGACCAGGTCGGATCGGGCCCACATCCGCGCTGTTCTCCAGAGGAAGCTAATGGCGGGTTAGCTAAAAAGCTTCAGTAGGCCGTCTCACATTCCGAAATCCTTCGCGTACAATCGGCGCGCCCGCTCGAGGTCGTCTTTCGAGAGCGGCGGCGCATCGCTCGCGGCGGCGTTCTCCTCAGCCTGCGCGACGGACTTCGCACCTGGGATCGTCACCGAGACCTCGGGATATGCGAGCACAAACCGCAGCGCCGCCTGGGCCATCGTCCGATCGGGCTGGACGAGGAACGAGAGTTCTTTGACGGCGGCCACGCGCCCGGCAACCATCGCCGGGGGCCAGTGATGTCGGATGTCTCCCGGGGGGAAGCGCGCGTCCGGTCGAATCGTCCCCGTGAGGAAGCCGTTTCCGAGCGGCTCGCGAGCAATGATCCCGACGTTCGCCTTGCGCGCGGCGTCCAAGGTCTCCTCGATCCACTCTTGCCTGAACAGGCTGAAGGGGATCTGCAAGACTTCCGGTGATCCGGCCCCGAGGCAAAGAGCGGCTTCCGACGGTTCGTGGACGGAGACCCCGTAGTGGTCAATCTTGTGTTCCGCCTTGAGGGCCTCCAGCACCTCGTAGGTCTCCGGATCGCCCATCATCTCGGCCGGAGGATTGTGGAGCTGATAGACGTCGACGTGGTCCGTTCGGAGCCTCTTCAGCGACCGCTCGAGGGCGAAGGCAATGTATCCCGAATCGAAGTTCATCCGAACTCCTCCGTGGTAGAAATCGCCGCCGACTTTGGTGGCGACGTACACATTGTCTCGACGGGCGCGAAGCGCCTCCCCGAGGACTTCTTCGCTGTGACCCCACCCGTACACGTCCGCGGTGTCAAAGAAGTTGACACCCATCTCGATCGCCCGGTGGACCGCGGCGATTGACTCGGCGTCTTCCGTGGGACCGTACGAGTTCCCGTGGGCGTTGCCACCGATCCCCCAGGCGCCGAATCCGATTTCGGAGACCTTCAACCCCGTGCGACCGAGCGTCCGCGTCTGCATCGGGCGTGCGAAACGGGACGGAGTTGTAAGAACCTTCCGAAGTGGGAGACCGGATTGAGCCCATTTGACCGGGAATTTTCTGCGCTCTTCATCACTCGGCGGATTTCCTAATCCTATTTTGTAAACGAATAGGTATATGATATCGGAACGCCATTTCCGACCCATGACCGAGACTGACGAAGTCGACCCCGGTGGGCTCGAGGCCGGTTTCTCGTCGGCGAAGAGGCAGATCCTGCTGACGTTGAAGCGGCGCGGGACCGTCTCGCTCACGGACATGGCCGGAGAACTTCGGATCTCGAAGATGGCCACGCTGAAGCACCTCAATGGGCTCGAGGCGAAAGGCCTCGTCGAGCGTTCGTTCAAGGCCGGAGGCCGAGGCCGACCCCGGGCATTCTTCAACCTGAGCAAGAACTCGGCGACGCTCTTCCCGGAAGCGTACACCCACATGACCCTCTGCGCTCTCAATTTCATCGAAGAGAAACTGGGCCGTGAGGCGGTCGTGCGGCTCCTCCAGCAGCGGGCGCAGGAGGTCCTCGATGCGAATCGGAACCGGATTCCGGACGGCGGCCTATCGGACCGAGTCGGCGAGCTCGTGAAAATCCGCGATGAGGGCGGTTACATGGCCGAGTTGGGCCACACCCGGAAGAACGTCGTCGAGATGCTCGAACACAACTGCCCGATCATGGCGGTCGCGGAGACTTATCCGGAGGCGTGCGGCGTCGAGCGGGAAATGTTCCAGAATCTCATCCGAGCGGATATCGAGACGTCTCATCGAGTCGTCGCCGGAGATCCTGTGTGCCGCTTTCTGATCCGTTCCCGGGCCCCGACACGGGATTGACATCCCCGCCTTCCAGACGGATGACGG
>DATGWB010000127.1:0-10823 GCA_035299725.1 Thermoplasmata archaeon | reverse complement strand
CGATCATCGGCCCCATCTTCCCGGTCCGGATGAGGCGGTCGAGCCTCGACTTCAGGTCCTCGCCGAGGGGATCGACGCCCAGGAGCATCTTGCCGGTCCCGGTGTATCCGACGATCCCATACGCCGCGGGATACCGCCTGGTCGAATCGTAGCCGGGCGGCAGGTAGATTGCGACATCTCGCTTCGTCGGGTCCCGCAGCGGGTTCCCCTTCAGTACGTGCGAATTGAATGTCTCGACGACGACCTCTCCTCCCGCCATGCCGACTCCGCCGAGGGGAGCCGCGCCGAGGGCATTAAGTCAACGGCTCGGCCCGCGGTCGGATTCGCCGACTCGATACTAGATATGGAAGATGAGTGCGATGATCCGCAACAGCAGAATGGCGACCACAGACAACGTGATCGCGGACAGCCGCCCGAGGATTCCGACGTCATAGGGCCAGATCGCCATGGCCGCGACCTTTTGGGACTGCACTCAGTGGAATGAAGGTATCGGAGGCGGCAATGGAACGGCCCGAACCGATGACGGGCCTTCCCCGCGCCCTCTAGGCTCGTTTTCGATTTCGATACCCGGCTCACGCCGATTAAATAGTCTGGCGAGAACCGCGGGAGCCTCAGGAGCGCCACGCGATGTTTCGAGTGCCCCACGGTCCTACGTCATTGATCGTACGAACGTTTCCGATCGCGATCGTCAGCGCGTTTCTTGCGATGGCCGTCCTCGCGTTTCTCGTTCCGTCCGTCGCGGCCGCCCCCACTCCGCCGTACTTCGGCCCGAACGTTCAGATCGACGTGCCGCCCGTCTACCGGGCCTCGTTCTTTGGACCGTCGCCTTCGATCGCCGCGGGGACGGACGGCGTCGTGTACTTGGCCTTCGCGGGCTGGTCCGGCTCGACGACCGGCGACGACATCTACTTCACCAAGTCCTCGAACGGAGGCCGCTCCTGGTCCACCCCGACTCGCGTGAACGACGACGGTGGCAACGCACCGCAGGCGCAGCCCAACCTTGCGCTCGATTCGGCGAACAACATCTACATCGCCTGGACCGACATGCGGAACGGCAACAACGATGTCTACTTCTCGAAGTCAATCACAGGTGGGCTCACGTTCTCCGCGAATGTGCGGGTCAACGATGTGATCACGAACAGCCAGTCCGAACCGGACCTGGCGGTCGACCCTGTAAATGCGCACCTCGTCCACGTCGTGTGGACGGATACCCGCAGCGCGATTACCGGGCCCGACATCTTCTACGCGAATTCCACGGACAGTGGGCTGAGCTTCAATCCAAGCCTGCGAGTCAACGACGACATCTCGGGTTCCGAACAGGGCCAGGCTCGCATCGCGGTCGCTCCGAACCGCGACGTGTACGTCGTGTGGAGAGACCCGCGGAGCGCCGCCAAGGGGCCGGACATCTACTTCTCGAAGTCGAGCAATCTCGGCGCGACGTGGTCGCCCAACATCTTCCTGAACAGCGACGTGGGGAATTTCGTCCAGCAAGATCCGACGATCGCGGTCGACGCCGCGGGAACGATCTACGTCGCCTGGACGGATTATCGCAACCCGAACACGTCTCCGGACATTTACGAGGCCTGGTCCGCGAATGCCGGCGCCTCGTTCGGGGCGAACGTGAAAGTGAACGATGACCGGGGACTCGCGCCTCAGTTGAACCCGAGCCTCGCGGCCAACGCGGGCAAGGTCCAGATCGCTTGGGCCGACTACCGGACCGGTGGCGCGACGAACTATGACATCTACACCGCGTCCTCGGTGGATGGCGTGACGTGGTCCCCGAACATGAAGGTGAACGACGACACGCTTCCGAACAACTACCAGGCGACGCCCAGCATTGCGGTCGATTCCGCCGGCGACGTCTTCGCCGCGTTCCTCGACACCCGAGCGATCGGCTGGGACGTGTACGCGGCGACCCTCGATGTCGTCGCCCCGACCGCGAACGCGGGTTCCGCTGTGACCGCGGACCAGGGGATGCCAGTCGCGTTCGACGGCACGGGATCTGCCGACAACTTCGGCATCGCCGGCTACAGTTGGGACTTTGGCGATGGAGCGACGGCGACGGGGGCGACCGGGAGTCATGTCTACGCGACCCCGGGCGATTACACCGCGACCCTGACCGTCTGGGACGACTCCGGGAACACCGCCACCGCCACTCGCGCGATCACTGTCCTTGATACACAGGCTCCGGTGGCACGCGGTGGTGGCGATCGGACGGTCGACGAGGGACAGTCCCTCTTCTTCGACGCATCCGCATCCTCGGACAACGTCGGCGTGACATCGTATCGCTGGGACTTCGGGGACAACTCGTCTTCAAGCATTGCAGCGGTCAGCCACGTCTACACCCGACCGGGAAGGTATTCCGCCAGCCTGACGGTAATGGACGCGGCCGGCAACTCGGCGACGTCCACGTTCACCGTGACCGTTCGCGCCATTTCGCCGAAGCCGAGCGACCTCCTCGGGATGATCCAGATCCTAGAGGCGATCATCGCGATCCTCGCGGCGGCTCTGGCGTTCGTCGGATGGTTGCTCTTCGGGATGAGGAACCGAGAACGACGACCATCGACGGCGATGCCGGCGCGCCCACCCAGCCCGCCTCCCGAGCCGATGCCCCCCTTGCCGCAGGCGCCCTTGCCTCGGGAGCCGGATCCTCTCGACATGACGTTGCCGCCAAAGGGGCCGTAGCGGAGATGGTAAGGCGGACCCCGAGGGCCCGCCACCTTGTCTTTTCTTCGGGCCTACGCCTTGTACTCGACTAGGGAATAGACGTTGTCGTCCGGATCGAAGAACCGCGCCATGATGCCGCCCCATTCTTGGGCTTCCGCCTTCGCCTTGAACCGGACGCCTTTCCCGAGCAGCTGCTCCTGCAGTCGATAGACGTCGGGGGTCGTGAAGCCGATCCCGGTCTCTTCGCCGACGTGGGCCATGTCCGCATCGTAATCCGCGGGGTTGTCGTACATGTCCTTCCTCGGGGTGAAGGGCGTAATCGCGGTGGCCTTCGGCGAGAGCTGGTAGGAGACGAAGCCTTCCTCCTCACCCTGTTCTCGCTGCTCGCGCATACCGAGAGCCTTGCGGAAGAACTCGCCGGTCTTCTTCGCGTCGCGCGATGCGACCGTCACGAACCCGAGCGTCGACAGCCCTGCTCGCCGGATTTTCGGCTTCGCGGGTTGCGAGATGAACAAGACGTTGCCGTCCGGATCCGTGAGGCGCCCGAAGGTCTCCGAGTCGCCGTCGATCCCGGTCTTCACGCCCTTTTTCTTCAGGTCCGCGATTGTCCGCTTCAGGTCGTTGGTGATGAAACCGATCCCCGTGACTCCGCCGATCATCTTCAACCGCGCCTCGTAGATCTCTTGGCCCCACTCCGGGACCGGCTGCCACGGTGTAAGGGCCGCGTCTTCGCCACCCTTCGTCGCGCCGAGGGCCAGATAGCCCCACTTGGGCATCGCTGATCGCACCTTCAGCCCGATCTTCTTGGTGTAAAACGCTCGCGCCGCTTTCAGATCCTTCACATAAATCTCGACGTCCGTCAACTGTAGCTTCGCCATGGGGTTCCCCGCCGCGCCCCCCAAGCGTCGGCTGCGCATAAAGGAGTCGAATCGTCCGACTCCGGTGGCCGGCCTCGACGCCCTCCGCGAACTTGATGCCGTGGGTGAGCGGTGCCTCACTCGTCTTCATCCTCGTCTTCGGCGGCCACATTCCGCACCTCCATCTACACCTCTCGCCCAGCACTCCTGGCGGGCCGCGGATCGCCTACCTCTTTGATCGCCTGGCCGAGGAAGCCGACCTGCTCCCGGAGGACGACTTGCGCTCGATCGCCAAGAAGGTGCGGAGGAAGCTGGGCCCCGCCTAGAACGTCACGGTGCAATCCTCGGGCCGTTTGTCGTCCCGGACCCGGGAGAACGACGGCGCACGCATGTGGCGGTCCTTTGAGAACTCGAGGAAGTGCGCCTCGACGACGATCTCCGGCTTCGTCCAGAAGCCGACGTGAGCGTCGATCTCCGGGACCTCGGGGAATGGACACTCCTCTTGCCGCAACGCCACAAGCCGCTCGAAGAGCGTCCGCCGCAGCTTTTCGGAGAATCCGGTCCCCACCCGCCCGACATGGAAGAGCGCGCCTTCGAAGTACGCGCCGAGGATGAGGGACCCGAACGTGTCTTCGCGCTCGCCTTCGCCCGCGGTAATCCCGCAGATGATGGCATCGAGGGTCGTCTTCTTCTTGATCTTGATCCAGTCTTTGCTCCTGTGACCGACCTGGTAGCGGGTCTCCTTGTGCTTCGCGATGATGCCCTCGAGACCCCGCGCGATGACGGCGTTGTAGTAGTCGACCCCGCGGCCCTCGATGTAGTCGCTCAACACCACCTGGTCGTCGACCTCGACGAGATCGGGCAAGATCGCCTTGCGTTCCATCTGGGAGAGGCCCATGACGGACTTGTCCCGGACGTACAGGACATCGAACACGATGTACGTGGCCGGAAGCGTCTTCGCGAGGTAGTCGATCTTGATCTTGCCGCTCGCCCGTTCCCGCTCCTGCAGTTTCTCGAAACTGGGCAGCGGCCCGTTCATGACGACGATCTCCCCATCCAGAATCGCCGGCTTCCGCGTGTGGACCGCGAGGTCCGGATACCGGGACTCGACATAATTCAGACGGCGGTTCTGAAAGCGAAGCCCGTCGCGCACGATTGCGAGGGCCCGAGTCCCGTCCCACTTCAGTTCGAAGATGTGATCCTTCGAATCGAAAGGCGTCTCGCGGCTCTCCGCGAGCATCGGCTTGATCACGTGGAGATACGGGTCGAACGGCGCCATCCGTTCAACTGGCCTTCGCGGCCTCGAGGCTTGCCTTCAACGCGGCCATCAGATCCTGCGTGGGCTTCGTCTCGACCTTTGTGACCGAAGGAATCTCCTTGCCGTCGACCTTCGCCTGGATGAGCGCCATCAACGCGTCGCGGTACCGGTCCCGGAACTTCGACGGGTCGAACTCTGTCGCAAGGGTCTTGATCAGCTGGAGCGCGAGGTCGATTTCCGCGTCCGAGATCACGACGGGCCTGGTGGCCGGGACCTCGGGTGGCGGCTTCACCTCGTCCTGGTACATCAGCGTCGTGAGGACGAGGCTCCCGTTGTAGGGAGAGATCGCGACGAGCTGCTCTTTCTTCCACAAGACCGCGCGGGCGAGGGCAACCTTTCCCGTCCGCATGAGCGCCTGGCGGAAGAGCTCGAACGGCTTCAGACTGATCTCCTCGGGTCCGAGGTAGTAGTTCCGCTCCCGGTACAGCGGGGAGATCTCGGAGGCGTCGACGAAGCCCGCGACCTCGAGCGCTTTCGTCGCCTCGAGCGGGATCTTCTCGAAGTCCTCGTCCTTCAGGATCACGTACTGGCCTTTCGCGTACTCGTAGCCTTTCACCATCTCCTTCGAGTCGACGGGGACGTTGTCTTTCGGGCAGATGTACGGCCGCTTGAGCGCGGTCATGCAGGTGGCGTGCAGCGTCGTGAAGGAGAGGTCCTTCGTCTCGGTCGCGCCGTACAGCTTGACGGGGATGTTCACGAGGCCGAATGCGATCGCGCCACTCCATAAGGCTCGGGCCATGTTGGGTCCTCCAGCGGAGTCCAAACGAAGGGCCGCGAGGCACTTAACAATTTGTCCTGCGTGCGTTAACCTTGTTTAAGGTTGACTTGCTCCAGATGGCCTTCGGCTCCCTGGGGAATTCCGCAAAGGATATTCGGCCGGAATCACAATTGGTGGCCCGTGAGCGGGCCATCTCCGGACCTTGCACCCGGATCGCCGGGCGCCGTTCCTCCCGGAGGGCCTCCGCCGGCCGCGTCATGGTATCCTATGTTCTATCCCCCGCCCCCTCCTCCGAAACG
Source organism: Thermoplasmata archaeon (assembly GCA_035299725.1). Classification (GTDB taxonomy): domain Archaea; phylum Thermoplasmatota; class Thermoplasmata; order RBG-16-68-12; family RBG-16-68-12; genus RBG-16-68-12. The sequence goes on along the minus strand of DATGWB010000127.1, from coordinate 4,964 downwards.
GAGCAACCTCGCCCTAATCATCGTGATTGTGGTCGTGGTGGTGGTCCTGGTCCCCGTCATCCTCGCGGCCGTATTGTACATCCTGGTGTCCGGCCTCATCCAGGCTCCGAATTCACCTCCCATCGTGGCCTTCGGGTTTGTCGATCAGGCGGGCGGGAACGCGACTATTCAGGTCTCGAGCTCCCGCGAGATCGATCCCTCGAGCCTCCAGGTCCGCTTATCCGCGAACTCATCGGGGAGCTCGACGGGCATGCCTCCGCCCGGCGGGTCCGTGGCCTTGATTGTGGGAGGTTACACGCTGCGCGTGTTCTGGCTCGATGAAGACAACGATCAGGTCTTTGGCACGGGCGATGCGCTCAGGGTCACCGGAAATTCGTCTCCCTTGCCGAGTTCGACGAGGTTCAGTCTCGAACTCTCACTCGTAACCTCGAGCGGACAGACGACCTCGGGAGTGACCTGGACAACCGCCTAACCGCGTCTCGCCAACATGCCCATTGGCGGCGTTTCGGATCGGACGGCGCGCCGGTCTGATGAGTCACCGAACGCTCGGATTGCGCGCGGCAAGAAGATCTTGAGGAAATCCGAATCCCAGCTTGCCGGTCGTGGCGTATCGGTACAGGGCGGTGACGAGGATGCTCTGAGCCGCCGAGCCGACGAGGCCCAAGATCAACCAGTAGACGACCGCAATCCCGAGGCCAATCAGGACGCCGATGAGTCCGCCGAGGACGAACCCGAGAAGCGGCGCCAGCAGCGCCGGGAGCGCCAGGAGGACGATGATCGCACCGAGCGAGAAGTATCCGCCCGCGGCCTCGCCCCAGGTCTGCCGGAGGAGCGAGCCGCTTCGCTTCACCGCCGCCCACGGCCCTATCTTCTCGAAGATGAGCACCGGCACGACGAGGTACGTCACGATCCCCCAGGCGGCCCCGAGGGCTCCCGCGATGATCCGCCCGAGGAAACCGAACCGCTCGGCGATCGCCCGCAAGATGAGGCCGACCGTGGCGGTCACCAGCGCCCAGCCGGCGATCCGCCGGATGTTCGTCCGCGCGACCTTCAGGCCGTCCGAGATCGTCGGGTCGCCGCCGTTGAGCCGGATCATCGCGGCTCCCATCACCGCGGCGTTGAAGTAGATCGAGACGAAGAACGTGACGAAGTAGACGATCGCGAGGCCGACGTAGAAGAGCCAATATCCGAAGACGTCCGAGGGCGGGGTGAGGAGGAAGATCGTGATGAAGAAGAGGATCCACACCGTGCCCGTGATCAGGAGCGAGAGGAACGGGAGGAGGATGAGTCCCTTCTCCTGGCGGAGGACGCCGAGGCTGACCTTGGTGAGTTGCCACCCGATTCGGAGACGCTCGAGAAATCTGAGCTTTCGGGGCGCCGGCGAATACGGCGAGGACGGGACCGTCGGCGTGGGAGTCCACATGGGAATCGGTGGCCCATGCCGCCGTCTCCCCTTGAACCCTCCGCCGGAAATCCCGCGCCGGGTCAGGCGCCGTCCGGCCTGCGGCTACGTCCGCGGATGGTCACGCGGCGGATCGCGAGAGCCGCATGGCGATGTGTGAGGTCTAGATTGTCCAGGCTCCGTCCTGAATAACGGTCTTCCCGCCGATCTCTACGGTCCCGTGCGCGAGCGGAGCCCAGAACCCGTAACTGCTGTCGTTCTTGCCGCCCAGATCGCGGTTGTCCCCGATGCCGATGCTGACGGCACCCGACACAATGCCATTCTGCAAGAATCCGGGCAGCGCCTTCGGGTTCAGTCCGAACGCAACCCCGCCGAAGACGTCCTTGGGGCCCGAGGCTTCGATCCAGTTCGTCTGCACAAACTGCAGGTTCTTTTTCGCGGTAAAGTCCGTCACCTTCCCGTTCCGGAACGTCCACGAGAGGCCTTCGACGAGCCGGCCCCGTTGCGGGATCGGAACATCCGCCACGAAGGTGCCGTTGGCGCTCTCTTCGACGGGGGCGACGCCCACTTCTCCGGTAGGCAGGTCGACCGACCGGCTCGCGAGCGTGCCGACCGCGAGGTCCTCGTCGCTGATTACCCCGTCATGCACGAAGGGCTTCCGTTCGGGTCCGGCGAGGCGGAACTTCAGTTTGGTCCCGTTGTCGGCGGTCACCCGAACATCAACGGGTCGGGAAATCATGCCGGCGACGAGGTTGCCGAGCGACGCCAGCCGCTCCTGATTCACCACGGTGGCCGCCTCGACCATCGCCTTCCATTTCGCGTAATTGAGACTGTACGCCTTGGCCCGCTCCCGGGTGACCGCGCCGATCCCCACCGCGACATTCTTAGGCATCTTCTCGTACGCTTTGTCGGAGTGGGCCTTTTCCCCTTCGAAGCCCGCGGCGAACTTCTCCCGAGGGACGGTCGCCATGGGGGCGGGATCGCGAGGCCCAAAGAACCAGATGTACGAGTTCACGTAGTCGAGCAGGCCGACACAATGACCCGACACTCGGCGGAGGCTCTCGACGGAGTAATTCTTGAAATTGCCATAGAACAGGGCATCCGTCTCGAGCCAGAGCGCCGGATCGGCCCCCGCTTTCTGGCACTCCAACGCGGTCTGCTCCGCGAGTTCGATCGTATGCGGGTACGTCGAGATGAGCACGACCTCGTCCGGTTTCGGTCGAAGGCTTCCCTTCACGATGCTTTTCGCCAAGCTTTGCGAACTGACCAATGGGATCCCCCGGGCCCGTATGACCAACGGAGCATAAACGGATTCCGGGTCGACGTTCTCAGGGTCGCGAGGGACAGTGAACGCTTATGCGTCGAAGCGCGTTCCCGCCGCACGGGGCTTCTCATGGGGAGGATTACACTCGGACTGGGCGCGCTGACAGTAGTATTTGTTCTGGCAGGCTTCTCGGTACTTGGCGCTGCGGCGGGGCGCATCAATTTCACAACGCCGAGTGTCATGGGATATCCGCCTGGCGGGGATGACTGGGAGCCTGCCGTGGCTTCCGACGGCCAGGGAAACGTATACTACATGACGACTCACCTGAGCGGAATCCCGGGCTGCCCTGCCTGTTCGACGGACACGGTGGTAATTCAGGTTTCTCACGACGGAGGCCGGACGTTCACGGCCCCGTCTCCGCTCACTATCAGTTCCGCGGCGCAGTTCGATCCTCAGGTGAAGGTCAACTCCGCCGGGGTGGTCTTTGTCAGCTACCTCCGCGGGAAGGACACGGTCGTCCAACGCTCCGATAACAACGGCGCCACCTGGTCGATGCCGGTGGCGGTCAACGCCGACGTGAAGAACGGCATCACCGACAAGGATGGCTTGGCCGTTCAGGGCGACGACGTCTACGTCGGCTACTCGATCGCGCAGAAGTTGTTCGTTTCCTCGTCCCACGATGGGGGCCGCACGTTCGCGACGGTTCAGATCAATCAGAACACAATCGGATGGCCATTGAACGGCGGAGCGACCGTGGCTCCGGACGGCACGGTCTACATGGTATGGGAACTGGTCCACAAGAGCGGTCAGGCCCAGGGCCCCCAAGACGTCGCGGTCACGAAGTCGTCCGACAAGGGAGCGAGCTGGACCATCTCGTTCGTGGACATCGGCCTTCCGCCGGGTCCCCCGTGCCCGACAACGTGTGGATGGGACTACTTGGGCACCGGCGCGTCGATTTCCGCGGACCAAAGTGGCAACTTGTACGTGACATACAACGCACCAATCACGGACAACGGACCTCCTCATATCTGGTACAAGACGTCTGTGGATGGAGGCATGACTTGGTCGGCCCGGATCATGCTCAATGCCGACGGCACGAGCGCATTTCACGTGTTCCCTGGGGTGGGCGCTGGCGATGCGGGCGACGTCAGGGTTGCTTGGATGGACAACCGCACGGGGGCGTACAATATCTGGTATCGCAGCTCCTCGGATGGCGGCCAGACCTGGTCCGCCGAGGTGCAGGTTTCCCAGTTCCGTGGCGGCTACCCGTACGTAACTGCGCAAGGCTTCTCCTTCCCGTACGGCGATTACATCACATTGGCGCTGGACTCGAAGGGCCATGTCCATCTGGCTTGGGGCGAAGGGCCGAGTTGGAGCGGGCCCGGAAACGTCCTCTATGCGACGTCGTGAACGACACGTAATCGGTCCAGACCGGTCCCGGAACGGAGTCCCGTCTCAGGCTGTACGCCAATAGCCGACGCAACGTGACCTCCGAGCACTGAGACGGGAAACTACTTAACGGGAACGAGGCTACGCGGGCGCCGGCGACCCAGTGAAACGCTCGTCGCGGGCCTGGAAGAAGCGCGGAAAGATGCGCTGGAAGTGGCGCAAGAAGCGGATGCGCCGCCGAAAGCGGGAACAGAAGATGCGGCAGCGGTGAGCGGCTGATTTCGGCAAAGGTACTTGTCCACGCCGCGTGATACGGCGTGACATGGACAGGGAGCGTTATACTCCCGGTCTCGCCTTCATCTTGGCGGGCCTCGGAATCCTGTTCGTGACCGGCGCGTTCGAAGCGGAGATCGTGCTGACGGGCGGTCTGGGAACGCCAAGCTACCTCGGCGCGACGGACCTCGTTCGGCTGTCCGCGGTCCCGTGGGGCCTCGGCCTCTTGTTCTTCGGATACGCGCTCGACCATCCCGAGGTCTTGTGGGACCGGGTCCGCGGCCCACGTATCCTCGCGACGTTCCTCCTCTTCGCTGACGGTGCGATTCACATCGTCGCGATCGGGGAGCACGTCGAATCGATCGTCGTGGGGTTCTTCCTCGTCCTCGCCCCGCTCGAGTTCATCGGCGGCTTCACGATCTTGCGGGCCTCGCGGCCGATCGTTTGGGCCTGGCTATTGGGGGCGATTGGCCTCATCGGTCTGTACATCGCCTCCCGGATCGTCGTCTTCCCGTTCGTGAGCCAACAGTACCTGTTTGGCCCGCTGGGACTCATCTCGAAAGCAATCGAAGGTGTCCTCGCGTTTGCGCTCGCGCAAGAGCTCTGGACCACGTCCGCCGCACGTCGCCCGCGCGC
>DATGWB010000126.1:0-6585 GCA_035299725.1 Thermoplasmata archaeon | reverse complement strand
ACGCTTCGCGCGTCGTTCAGAATGTCCTCGATGGTCATCGGACATCACTTTGGCCGGAGCCGCTTGCGGGACTCAGGCCAGTTTCATACTCGCCTTGCGCTTCTCGACTTCCTTGTCGTCGAACATCTTGAAGCCGTCTTTCGAGATGAGGGCCACGTCGATTCCTTCGCCGGAGACGGCGTCGCGTTTCATCGCGGCCGTCACGGCGCGGATCGCGAGGTTCGCGCCCTCGTCGAGCGTCATGTCGTCCTTGAAGTGGTCTTCGAGCACTCCGTACACGTACGGGCTCCCGGACCCACTCGAAACGAACTTGTCCGGCAAGGATCCGCCGGCCGCATCGAGCGAGAAGACATGTCCGCCGGAGCGGTCCCAGCCGCCGATCACGAGCTGGACCCAGTACGGATAGAAGCGGCTTCCGCTGAGGATGTTCGCCGTCAGCGTGGCGCAGGCCTCGACCGGCATCGAGATGCCCCGCTTCAGCTTGTACAGTTCGACCTCGGCAGTGATGTACCGCGCGAGGACCTGCAAGTCCCCGACGAGACCCGCGGTCGTCAGCCCGATGTTGTCGTCGAGCTTGTACACCTTCTTCGTTCGCTTGTGGGCGATCAGGGTCCCGGCGGTCGCACGGCGGTCCGCGGCCAAGACCACGCCATCCTTGCAGACGAGGCCCAGCGTGGTGGTGCCGGTCTCGACTTCTCTGGAAACCGTTGCCATTCGTACACTCCCGTTCAAAAGGGTGTCAAAAACGACAGCCGAAGAATACGGCCGGCACTATTTAAGAATTTCTGGTTCTATCTCGAAATCGAGATAAAACGAAACGCGGCGTGGCGCAGGCTGTCGCATTCTCACCCGACGCGACCGAAGGATCGGCGCGGATCGGATGGAGCGGGCCCGCTCACATCCGGAAGTACTTCCACCACACCGCGACAATGACGATCACGATGACCACGACGGCGACGCCGGCGTAGAGGTACATCTTCCGCTTGCCTTTCTTCTTCTCGCCGCCGAGACCCAGACCCGCGACATCATAGGACATGTCGGACCTCGGCGGCCCAACCTGCCGGCTCGTAATAAGGGTTTCGTCATCCGGCCGACGACGGGCCAACGCCGGATAGCAATTGTCGTAATCGAGACGCGGGCCGCAGCTGGACCGCATACGCGATCTTTTCCTTCGGGAGTGCGACGTTGGCCGCACTGACGTACACCGTGATGCCGTCGGCTTCCGCCTCGGTCCGGAGAATCTCGTCCCGCGGAATCGAAATCATCTCCCGGCCTTCTTGGTCCTCGAAGAAGTATCGCACCGCGCTCGGCATTGCGCGAAGCTTCACGAGGAAGAATCCCGGATCGTCCGGGTCCCGCTTGGCAGGGGTCGCGAAAAAAAGCAGCCCGGCCTCGTGGCGAATCAAGTGGCCCTCGACGGTAAGAAGGAGCGGGACTCGCTTGCCGTCGTGGTCCATCGACACCTCCGCGCTCGCGTCGGCCTCTTCGAGGATCCGGTACGACGCGGATCCGGCGCCCGCGACCTGAGAGAAGGTGACGCGCGAACCCTCCTTCGGCCCTGCCGCTTCGACCCGCACCCGCAACCTCAGCGTCGCGAAGTTCAGATCGTAGATCCGATCCTCCACGTCGACGTATCCGAGGATCATCCGTGACCTCAGACCCCGAAGCCCTTCCGGAATTGCTCGGCGATCTCTCCGAGCTCGACCTGCGAGAACGTCTCGAAGTCCGAGACGGCGGAGTATTCGGCGAGTTGATCTTCCCGGTAGATGTTCGGGATCGCGGATGCGACGGTCTCCTCCGACAAGATGAATTTCAATGCCGCCTGGGAGAGCGTCATCCCCTTTCCTTCGTAGATCCAACGAAGGTTCGTCGCCTGTTTGCGGGCCCGCTCGATCCATGCCGCGTCCTTCGCCTGGAGATCCCCGTCCGCCGGGAATTGCACCGCGCTGGCATCCGACTCGAGGACTCCACCTGCATGGGGCGCGCGGATGACCATGCCTTGGTTGATCTCGAGCGCCACGGGGAAGAACTTGCGGCCCGGCTCTTCCTCGAGGATATTGTAGTACGCCTGGATGCAGCCGAGATCGTGCTTCCGCATCGCGGCGCGTCCTTCTTCGAGACCGCCGGGTCCCGGACCGAGGGCGATTCCGTAGTACCGAATCTTCCCCTCCGTCTTCAGCGCCTCGAGGGTCTGCCAGATCGCGGCATTCCCGACCGTGGCCGCATCGGGATAGTGCAATTGGAGCACGTCTACGTATGATGACCCGAGGCGACCCAGGGTCCCCTCGAGCGACTTCCGAATCGAACCGGGCGAGAAGTCCACTCCGGCCTCGGAGCGACCGGCTTTGCTCGAGATGATTACGAGCTCCCGCTTGTCCTGGAACGCTTTACCGAGAAGTTTCTCGCCGCGGCCCGCTCCGTCAGTCGGCGAGACGTCGAAGTAGTTGATCCCGGCCTCGTACGCCTTGTGAAGCAAGTCGACCGCTTGATCGTCGGTGAACGAACCCCAGCGACCCGAGGCGAGCGTCCAGACGCCGAAGCCGACCTCCGATACCTCGAGCTCGGACTTGCCCAGCGGCCGATAGTTCACCACGCCGTTCCTCCGCGTCCGCAAAGGAGGCGGGGATATTTGACCGCAACGCCCACGGTCGCTAGCGCCAGGAAACGTAGAGGAGCGTCGCGAACCCGACCAGCTCCGCGCCGTTGAGCACGAGCATCGGGATCGCGTAGCTTGCTGAACCGGTCCAATTGCTCATGGCCAGGTAGAAGTAGATTGCCGCGAAGTTCTCGAGCAGGAACAGGCTGGCGAAGACGATGAGGCCGGCCGACAGCGGAGAACGCAGCCCGCGAAAGTTACCGACGTAGATGTAGAGGAGGCCGAGGAGCACCGCGATGCTGCCCGCGGCCAGGGCCAAGTCGATCATCCAAAATGTGCCGAGCGCCAAAACGATCACCGTAAGACGCGGGTCCAGTCCATATCTACTTTTCCCCCAGTCGCGACTCGATGCGTCGCCAGATCTCGAGGAAGTCCTCGAAGTGGACCTGGAGGCGCGGCGACAGCGAATAGAGCGTCCCGTAGCTCTCGTCCCCCAAGGTCATCACGCAATCGTTTTCGCGCAAGACGTCAAGGTGATGGCGAATCGTCTTGTAGTCCAGCGCGAGTCGGGTAGCCAGGTCGTTCGCGTTGTACGGACGGTCGTGGAGCGTCCAGAGAATCCGCGCGCGGTTGATGCCGCCGCGGGTCCCCGCGATGAGATACCACAACCGCTTGTCCATGAAGCGGCGTCCCCAACCGTCTTGCGGGTATCTAGGTTGCGGGACGTCCATCGAAAACCCCATCCGCGAACGTTCTAATATTACTATCCCAATAGTCAAATTCTTGGCGGCCATCCCTATGCGACCCGGCTGGGCGGGCAAAGCGAAAGGATGGTTCCTCGAGTTCCGTCTCATCCCGGTCCTCTTGTGGTCATACACCGCGGTGGTCCTCGGGACCGCGGTGGCGTACTTTGCCGTGGGCTCGGTGAACCTCCTGTGGTTTCTCGTCGCCCTGGCCCTCGGGGCCCTGATCCAAGGATGGGAAACCCATGCGATCAACGAGATCTACGATTGGAGAAGCGGGACCGATCAGATCGGTGGACGCGCATTATCGGGCGGCAGCCACGTCCGGAATCTGGGCCTCCTCGGAGAGCGCGACCTTTGGTGGATCTTCGCCATCTCGAGCGTCGCAGTCGCCGCGCTCACGGCGTGGGTCGTCCTCCAGCGGGCGGCTTGGCTCGCCGTCCTCATCGTCGCGGGTTACCTCCTCGGGTTGGCGTACACGGCGCCACCGGTGTCGACATCGTACCGTCCGTTCGCCGGCGAGTGGATAGGCGGTTTTCCGGGCGTCCTCCTCTCTGGACTCGGAGCATACGCGGTCCAGACGCTCTCGATTTCCGTCGTGGTGACGACGGCCCTCGTCGCTCACGCCCTCGTCTGTATGGCGATGCTCGTGGTGCATCACTATCTCGATGCGCCGATGGATGCGGGGGCGAAGCCGCAGAAACGAACCACGGTCGTGGCCCTCGGCTTCACGAACGCGAAACGATACGCCGGCATCATGGCCGCGATCGCTGCGGTGCTTTACGGCGTCCTTGGTGCGACGGTGCACGCGGCGTTCTTCCTCGGGGCCGCGTTCACTGTGCCCGCGGTGTGGATCCATTTCCGCATTGAGCCCACGGACCTGAAATCGGTCACGCGAGGCGAACTCCGCGTCATCCAGCTCGGCGTCGCGGCGGGGCTCTCGACCGCGGTCGGTCTTGCGCCGCCATTGTGGCCTCTCCTTCCGATCGCGGCGGTGGGCTACCTGGCGCACCTTGCCGTTGCCGCGCCCCCCGCAGAGCTTGCTCGAGCCTGGCGAAAGGTTCGCACCGCCGATTCGGGCTCGCGGCGCCCCTGACCGCGCGGAAGACGGAAATACGTCCGGCCCGGTCAAGACGCGGTGCATCAGGTCGGCTTCGTCGTGAACCCGATCGCGGGGATGGGCGGCCGCGTGGGCCTTAAGGGGACGGACGGAGTTGCGAACGAAGCTCAAGCTGCCGGCGCGGAGCCGATCGCGGGCCCCCGAGCACGGCTCTTCGCACGAACGTTTCTTGAGCTCTCGAAACACGACCAGAGCCTCCGCGTCCGATGGCTGACCTGCGGTGGGGCCATGGGAGCTATTCCACTTCGAGAGGCCGCGGTTGGAGAGGAGACGATCGAATTGGTTCACACGCCGGGGGAACGAACGACTGCAACTGATACGCGAACAGCGGTCGACGCATGCATCGGCCGAGGCGCCGAGCTCCTCCTGTTTTGCGGCGGCGACGGAACGGCTCGGGACGTCGCCGAAGCTGCGAAAGATCGGATCGCAATCCTCGGGATTCCTGCAGGCGTCAAGATGCACTCCGGTCTCTTCGCGGTCTCGCCCCCGGCAGCGGCGCATCTCCTGGTCGGCTACCTCCGCGGACAGCTTCGCATCGGGTCTGCGGAAATCCTCGACCTCGACGAAGAGGCCTATCGGAAGGGTGAATGGCGCGTCCGGCTGTTCGCGACCGCGAAAACGCTGGTCGAACCGAACCTCGTCGCGGGAGGCAAAGTCATGATTGACGAAGTGAGCGAGGAGGCCATCCGCGGAGAGCTCGCGGTGCACTTCTCCGAACTCTTCGAGAACGAACCGGACACCCTGTTCCTCCTGGGTCCCGGTTCTACGTTGAACTCGATCGCGAACGCGATTGGAATCGACAAGACCCTTCTCGGCGTGGACGCGGTCGTCGGCGGAAAGGCCGTCGCGAAGGATCTCAACGAAAAAGGAATCCTCGATCTCTTGGGTCGTCACCCGAAGGCGAAGCTCGTGGTGAGCCCGATTGGCGCCCAGGGTTTCATCCTCGGCCGCGGCAACCTCCAGGTGAGCCCCGCGGTCCTGAGACGAATCACGACGAAGAACGTGATCGTAGTTGCCACACCTGCGAAGCTGGCGATGACGCCGGTCCTCCGCGTCGACACGGGCGATCCCGCAATGGACGAGGAATTCCACAAGCGGGAGTACCTATTCGTCGTCATCGGATACCGCACCTCGAAACTCCAGCCGATTCAGCGATGAGCCCGTGGCACTGCGGGGGATGATACAAAGTTGAAATACCGCAAGCCCATGCGCAAGCCCGCGGACGGGGGATTCGGGTCATGACGTCAACGATGAAAGCCGCGGTGAAGCTCAAATCGGCGCCTGGAAGCACGGAAGTCCACAAGGTCCCGATCCCCGAACCGACACCGTCGGAAGTCCTAATTCGCGTGGACATCGCGTCGATTTGCGGCACCGATGTGCACATCTACGATTGGGACGCGTGGGCGGCCGCACGAATCAAGGTGCCGCTCGTCCAGGGGCACGAGTTCGCCGGACACATCGAGAAACTGGGCTCCGGGGTTACGGGCCTCCGGAAGGGAGATTATGTGAGCGCGGAGGGCCACATCGCCTGCGGCCGCTGTTACCAGTGCCGGACCGGGAACGCCCACGTCTGCAAGAACGTCTCCATCCTCGGCATCGACCGGGACGGCTCGTTCGAGGAGTACATGACGGTCCCCGCATCGAATGTGATCGTGAACGACGACGACCTGCCGCTCGACCTCGCCACGATGCAAGATCCCCTGGGAAACGCGGTGTACACGGTCACGAACGCGAACGTGCCCGGGAAGACGATCGCGATCTTCGGCCTTGGTCCGATCGGACTCATGGCGGTCGCGCTCTGTCGCGGGATGGCGGCGCGGAGCGTGATCGCGATCGGCCACAAGAACCAGTACCGGATGGACCTCGCCAAGAAAGTGGGAGCGAACGTCGTCCTCCGATCGGGCGAATCCCTCGTCGACCAGGTGATGGACGCGACGGCGGGCGAAGGGGTGGACGAGGTGCTCGAGTTCTCCGGGAGCGAGGCTGCCGTGCAGCAAGCCATCAAAGTGGTCCGGCCCGCGGGCGGGATCCACTTGCTCGGGCTGTTCGCGAAACCGCTCAGCCTCGACATCTCGGAGTTCGTCACGAAAGGACTCTCGATGTACGGCATCCACGGACGCCTGATG
>DATGWB010000125.1:0-13412 GCA_035299725.1 Thermoplasmata archaeon | reverse complement strand
CGTGGGTAGGAGATGAATCCGGATTGGTAGAGGTCTTCTGCGATCCGCATCGCCTGCGCGGCCCCGAAGCCCATCCTGTTCGCTTCCGCGACGAACATCGTCGTGTTGAAGGGCGGCGGAGGCCGTTCCTCGCGTTCGTTCTGAAGATACTCACGGACGATTCCTTGCGCCGCGGCCTCCGCCTGGGCCATGGCGGTCTCGGCTTCTCGGCGGGCCCAGAACGGGCCGTGCTCGTGATTCGTCTCGAACTCCACGGGAACTCCGTCGACGCCCTTCCGGAATTTCGCATGCACGGTCCAGAAGTCTTGCGGGACGAAGTTCTCGATCTCTCGCTCCCGGTCCACGATCAGCGCGAGGGTCGGGCTCTGCACGCGGCCCACGGAGAGGAAGTCCCGTCCGAGCTGTTTCGATGCAATCGAAACGAAGCGCGTGAGGACGGCACCCCACGCCAGGTCGACCGATTGTCGGGACTCGGCGGACCAAGCGAGCGGGTAATCGACGTCCACGAGATTCGCGAACGCGTCCTCGATGTCCCATTTGGTGAGCGCGGAGAACCGGGCCCGGCGCACGCGGATCTCCGGTCGGGCCTCGCGGATGAGCCCGAGGGCCTCGACGCCGATGAGTTCGCCCTCCCGGTCGAAATCGGTCGCGATGACGACTTCGTCCGCCTGAGCCGCCAGGACCTTCAGGGCCGCCCCGATCTTCCCGGCGGTCACAACCTTCTGGGGCTCCGCCCACACGAGCTCCTTGAGGTCGACCCGCGCCCAGTCGTTGAGGGCATCCGGATAATCGAGGTTGATGATGTGTCCACGGAGGCCGACCACTTGGACACGGTCGTCGCCCTGGGTGAATTCGAAGACGGGCGTCCCTTCCACGTACGACCGCTTCGATTTTCCGCCGCTGAGGATCGTCGCGATCCGAATCGAGGCGTTGAACTTCTCCGTCACAATGAGTCGGCGCACGGAAAGGCTCGCACGCAAGGGGCTCTATTTAACCGTTTGTCGCTGGATGTTCCCGCCGAGGATTCCTCGCGCGCGCGTTTCTTCGAGTGCGCGTGCGCGGCACGCGTCACCGGCGAGATGCCTCTGAAAACGCACGTCGGATCGCTTCGGTCGCTTGTCGTGGATCCGGCGCGTCCATGATGGCCGATACCACGGCAACTCCAGCGACCCGGTGCCGCGCCAGGAGGCCGGCGTTCTCCGCGTTCACCCCGCCGATCGCGAACACGGGGAGCGTGGAACGGTGCACGACCGCGTCGAGGATCTGCAACGGCAGCAGAGGCTCCTCGGGCTTTGTCGGGCTTGGAAAGAACGGTCCGCACGCGAGGTAATCTGCGCCGCTCTCCGCAGCCTTGGACTCCTCGCCTGGCTTTCCGTACACGGTGACGCCGATGATCGCCTTCGATCCGAGGACTGCCCGAGCGATCCGGGGGGACGGATCGTCGCGTCCAACGTGAACTCCATCGGCGTCCAAGCGGCGGGCGAGTTCCGGATCGTCGTTCGCGAGAAACGGGACGCCAAACCCGTGCGCGAGATCCCGCAGACCTTGGCCCGCGGCGACCTGCTCCTCCGGAGAGTAGGCTCCTTTGTCGCGGAGTTGAACGACCGAGATGCCGCCCTCGAGGGCTGCAGTGACTGTCGCCAGCAAGCGAGCGACGGGCTTCTGCGGTGACGCGACCAGGTACACACCGCCGAGGCGACGTTGTCGCGGGACGTGCAGGATCAGGCGATCTCCCCGGCGAGGGCCCGGCTGAACGCGACCCAAAACGGATCGCGGTCCGCGGGTTGGAAGGGTTTGCCGCGATCTCGGCAGGCTTGGCCCTTTTTCGTGAATTTGCCGATGTCCTTCGCAAGGATGTCTTCCTTCTTCAAGCGCACGATGACCTCCGGTGCGGCGTCCGGGTCGACCGCGATGAGCAGGGTCCCTTCGCTGATCGCGTCCAGCGGGTCCATGCCGAAGAGGTTCGAGACTTCCGCGACGGCCGTATCCAGATGCACGCTTGTGAGATCCACGTCGACTCCGATCCCGGAGGCTTGCGCCATCTCCCAGACCGCATTTCGCACACCGCCTTCCGTCGCGTCGTGCATCGCCCATACGCCATCCTTCCGTAGGCCGACAGATGCAGCGGCCAACGCATCGTCGACCGTGCTCATGGATTCGAAGAGTGCGCGGGCGCGCCTCGTCATGTCCGCCCCGAGGCTCCGCTCCACGAAGTCCGGGAAGGTGTTCGAGAGGATGGCCGTCGCCTCAAGGGCCGCCGTCTTCGTAACGAGCAGATGACTTCCGGGCCTCGCCATATTGGCCGTGACCCAGCCGTCCTTCGGCGCGATGGCGAGGAACGTCGCCCCGCCGACCATCGGGTACGCGCAGCCCTCGTAGCGGCCCGTGTGGCCCGTCACGATCGCGGCGCCGTATTTCTTCGATTCGCGATCGATAACCCGGAGCATCGTCTCGATTTGGTCGTCTTCGATGTCCATGGGCAGGTTCCAATCCATCGTGACGTACTGTGGCGCGACGCCCGACGTCGTCAGGTCAGAGGCGAGGATGTGAAAGGCGAACCATGCGGCCCGTTCCCATCCGTACTGAGGCACGATGTAGATCGGGTCGGTCGTCGAAAGCAGAGCGCGCCCGTCCGGAAGGCGCACAACACCGATATCCACTCCGCTCGCCGGTCCGACGTCAACGTCCTGGCGTCTCGCGCCTAAGTGGCGCGCGATCACGTTCTCGAAGAACGTACGACCCACTTTGCCCATCGGATACTTGGGTCGAATTGATCCTGTCATGGTTCCGACTCCGCAAGAGGAGGATGGACTGCCGCGGCTTGCGAACGACGCTCCCCCCGGGACGTGAGGGCGTAGAAGAGAACGGATGCGGCGGCGAAAGAGACAAGGTTGCTCAAGTCCACGCCACCGAGTGCGGACGAAACGGGCCCAACGAAGCGCGGGGCCCGGTTCATGAAGGGAACCGCGAGGATCACGGCGGAGACGTAGGCTGCTAGCGCAGACGCGCGCCACGGTGGAGCCATATCCGGGCTCGGCTCCGCACCGCGATGCCTGAAAACGAAGAACGAGATGAGTACGATTGCGGCCCATGGAGCGATCCAGTATTCGACGAAGAAGAGCCAGCTCTCATAGAACGCGACCCGATCGGTGCCCCCCAACACCGCGAGCACGGTCGCGATGGCTCCTCCGACGAGGACGGAGGTCCCCCGCCTCACCGGGACGTCAAGAGCAAGAAGGGAGAGCCCGCTTGAATAGAGGTTCGGGGCGTTCGCAGCCAACAGGTTCACGACGAGCAGGAGAAGCAGCGGGACCACGAGCCTGTCACCAAAGGCATGGGCGAATACGAGTACGGGGTCACCCCAGGAACCGAGGGAGGTCGTCAACAGGACCCCGATCGTCTCAACCCAGATGCAGGCCACGGCCATCCCGAGAAACGCGGGAACGAAGACGCGTCGGCGCACTGTGTCCCGTGGCAGATAACGGGAGAAGTCCGCCGCATAAGGCGCCCAGCTCAATGGAATCGAGGCGGCAAGGATCGTCATGAATGCGAATCCAGCCAGTCCGCCGCCGGAAGCCGTATAGACCGCCGCGGTCGCTCCTTGGACCGCGACGACGCTCATCGCGGCGAATACGCCGACGAGGATCACGGCCATGACCTGCTCGAACCGGTGAAGGAAGTTGTGGCCGTAGAAGGCCACGACGATTTGGATGACTGCGAAAATCGCGACCCCCGCGACGAAGGGGATTGGCAGGAAGAGGCTGAATGCAAGACCGCCCAAGATGAACGTGACCGCACTCCAGCCCGTCGTCGAGAACCAGTTCAGGGCCGCCGGGAGGTACGCACCCCGGCGTCCAAAGGAGCTCCGCGATTGGGCAATCTGCGGATAGCCTGTCGCCGGACCCACGATGCTCAGGAGGGCGAAGGGAATCGACCCGAGGACAGTCCCGAGGACCACGCCTTCCAGCGCCAGGTCCACCGGGAGGCGGAGGACCGCGATCCCGAGGAACCCCACGAGGAAGCTGTACAAGGTCGCATTCGCCCCGAACCAAAAAGGGAACAACCGCGAGGGTCGACCGTGCCGCTCGCGATCCGTAATGTGTTCGATGCCAAAGGGTTCGACTTTCAGGGCCGTGCCGCCGTACTCGACGGGGCCGCTGTCGAGCTGGCGTCCGGTCTCCGTGTCCGAGATCTCCTCAGGATCCCAGGGCTGAAAAAGTCCTCGAGTTCCCTACGCCGGCATGACCCGGATCAGGTTCCAAGGGTCTCTCCCTCACGCGGGAGACTCTCAGCCCTTCTGGGCTCCCCGCGCGAAGGAGCGCGGGCGCATACTTGAAGGTTCCTCGGCGGCCCGCCCTTCACGTCGCGGCGAGCAACTTCGGGATTCCAACAGGGTATTCCGCGACCGGGACGCCGGCCGCCTCGAACGCCTTGACCTTCGACTCGGCCGTGCCGCGGTTTCCCTGGATGATCGCCCCGGCATGACCCATCCGCTTCCCGGGCGGGGCCGTCCGGCCGGCGACGTAGGCCACGACGGGTTTGGTGACCCGCCTCTCGATGAAGTCGGCGGCTTCTTCCTCGGCGGTGCCGCCGATCTCTCCGACGACGACGATTCGTTTCGTCTTCCGGTCTTTCTGAAACATCTCGAGGGCGTCGACCATGCTCGTCCCGATGATTGGGTCCCCGCCGATGCCGATGCAGGTCGTCTGTCCGAACCCCGCCTCGGTCATCGCGTTGACGATCTCGTAGGTCAAGGTCCCGCTGCGGGAGATGACGCCCGCGTCGCCTTCCCTGAAGAGTTGGTTCGGCATGATCCCCATCTTCGCCTGGCCAGGGGATGCGAGTCCGGGGCAGTTTGGCCCGATGACAACGCAGGAACGGCTTCGGGAGAACGGCATCAACTCCAGGCAATCGTGGAACGGAATTCGTTCTGTGATGATTACGACAAGCTTCAGCCCGCCTTCGATCGCCTCGATCGCGGCGTCTTTCGCGTACGGCGCGGGGACGAAGATGATCGAGGCGTTGGCCCGTCTTCGATGGACGGCCTCGCGAACGCTATCGAAAACCGGGACCCCTTCGACCTTCGTGCCCCCTTTTCCTGGGGTGACGCCGGCGACCACCCTCGTGCCGAAGTCGATCATCGCTCGGGTGTGGAACTGCCCTTGATGGCCCGTGATTCCTTGGACCAAGACGCGGCTCTTCTTCGAGAGCAGGACCGCCAAATCTAGGCGCCTCCCGATTTGACCTTGACCGCGAGCTCGGCGGCTTCCTCCACGGTCTCCGCCGGATACATGCCGATCGACCGGAGCATCTCCTTCGCCTGGGCTTCGTTGACCCCCTTGATCCGGGCCACGACCGGGATTTTCGTGTGCATCTCCTCGAGCGCCTGCTTCACGCCGAGGGCCACGGTGTCCGCCTTCGTGATGCCGCCGAAGATGTTCAGCAGGATCACGGAGGGGGCCGCCTTGATCAAGATCTCGAACGCCTGTTTCACTTTCCCCGGGTCGTCCGTGCCCCCGAGGTCCAAGAAGGTCCCGCCCCGTCCGCCCTTCAGGCCGAGGATGTCGAGCGTCGCCATCGTGAGGCCCGCGCCGTTCGCGATGACGCCGATGTCCCCGTCGAGCTGGATGAACGTGATGCCCTTGTCATGGGCCTCCTGCTCGAGCGGGGTGCGGTCTTGGTCCAGGTTGGCGTATTCTGGATGGCGATACTCCGCGTTGTCGTCGATGACGAGCTTCGCGTCTCCCGCGACGACGCTACCGGCCTTCGTCACGACGAGCGGATTGATTTCGACGAGTTCCGCGTCCTCTTTCCGGAACAGGTCGTAGACGCGCCTGACAATGGATGCAATCTGGTCGCCCACTTCCCTTGGAAGCGCGAGCTGCTTGAGGAGGCTCCGTACCAAGTACGGTTGAATCCCGACCACCGTGGGGATATGCTCCATGTAGATCCGGTCGTGCGGGACGGCCTCGATGTCGATCCCTCCCATCGCGCTCGCCATGAGGAGCGGCTCTCGCGCGGAGCGGTCGATCGTGACGCCGAGGTAGAGTTCCTGCCCGATCTCCAGGCGCTCCTCGAGGTACACCTGTTTCACGCGATACCCGTGGATGTCCATCCCGAGGATTTGTCCGGCGACCGTGCGGGCCTCGTCCAATGACTCGGCGGGCTTGATGCCCCCGGCCTTGCCTCGGCCGCCGACGAGCACCTGTGCCTTAACAATGCACGGGAGCGGCGGGTCGAGAATTTCGGCCGGGGAGGATGCGACGACCCCCCGAGGGACCGGGATGCGATATCGGGCGAAGATCTCCTTCGCCTTGTATTCGAGAAACTTCACGCGGGACCGGAGCCGCCGATGGGTGGAGGGCCTATATCTTTTGCGATATCGCGTGGGCCGTCTCGATTGGCGTACCCGTCGTCATCACGAGGTCGCGGAACGCCTTCATGATCCGCTTCGTCGTCGGTCCGGGTTTGCCATCTCCGATCGTCCGACCGTCCAGTTCAACGACCGGCCCGATCTCTGCGGCGGTCCCGCTGATGAACGCCTCGTCCGCGGACCAGACATCATACAGGGTGAAGAGCCGTTCCTCCGACTTCAAGCCGAGCTGCGGGACGATCTCGAGGACCGTCTCTCGCGTGACGCCGGGGAGGTTCGTGGAGGTCCAGGGCGTGACGATCGTCGAGTTGCGGACGATGAAGAAGTTCTCCGCGGTCGCCTCGGACACGTACCCGTGGATGTCGAGCATCAACGCCTCGTCCGCTCCGTATTGGTTCGCCTCGACGCGGGCCATGATGTTGTTCAGGTAGTTCAGTGACTTGATCGAAGGGCTCAGGCTCTGCGGCGGCACGCGACGATACGAAGAGGTCACGACCTTCAGCCCGCGCTCGTACACCTTGCCGTACAGCGAGATGCCGGGCTGGGCAATCACGACCACGCTCGGTCCGCTCTTGCATTTTCGCGGATCGAGTCCGAGATCCCCTTTGCCCCGCGTGATGACGGGCCGAATGTACCCCTCATGGATGTCGTTCCGGCGGCATGTCTCGAGGATGATGTTCGCCATCTCGTCTTTCGTGTGCGGGATCTTCAGGTCGATGGCCTTGGCCGAGTGGTACAGTCGCTCGAGGTGGCGGTCCAATTTGAAGACTCGGCCGTTGTACGCGCGGATTCCTTCGAATACGCCGTCGCCGTAGAGGAGGCCGTGGTCGAAGACGCTGACCTTCGCCTCGGACTGCGGGTAGAACTTGCCGTCGACGTAGACACTTAGCTCCATACCGGAGACCCCGACCGCGGAATGTATCACCGCTTTCACTAAAAGACTTTGTTCCGCGTTTCCCAAAACGCATCCTAACGGAACTTTTCACCCGTGAGTCGCTCGAAGAGGCCGACGTACAGTTCGCTGACCTGCTTCGCGACGTCGGCGGGAAGGGGCGGGATGTCGGGCTCCGGCTTGCCTGCCTCCCGCGCCTCCATCAGCTTTTGATGGTACCCCGTCTTGCGATAGTACTGCCGCACGAACTCCTTGCTCAGTTCGACCTGCTGCCCCTTCTTGTATGCATCGAGATCCCAGAAGCGGTCTTCGTCCGCCGTGCCGAAGGTGTCCACGAGCATCAGGCGCCGCGCGTCGTCCATCGCGAACTCCTTCTTGCCGTCCACATGGATCAGACCGCGTTTCTGGACTTCCTTGTTGAGCCGGTCATCGATCTTCAGCACGGTCTCGACGAGGCCGTCGAACTCCGCACGGCTGAGTTTCGAGATCTTCAGCGCTTCCTCCTCGGTGAGGTCGCGATCCACTTTCTCCAATTTCGTCGTCACTTCGACGAACGCTTTCGGCAGCGGTTCCCCGTACTGCGGCACGTGGCCCCGCGGAAAGCCGACGTCCTCCGGCCGAAGTTTGCCCGCCTGCATCCGGTCATGGAATGAGCCGGCCACGTAGTACCGGGCGATCACCTCGAGCGGAATCAGGAAAGTGCGAGTGGATGGCGTGATTCGATCGTATTCCGGGATGACCTGGACTCGGCGCACCCGCATCCGGTTTCCGTCGATGACCTTCAGGAAGTGCGTCCGGAAGCCGAGGTCATGAACAACCTTGAACCAGTGCGCCGACGTGCGACACAGGGTCTCTCCCTTGTGCGGAATGAGCGTAGGGATGACCTTGTCAAACACGCTGATCTGGTCCGTGAAGACGAACTCGAGTTCGTCCTCCGAGACCTCGTAGACCTCCTTCACCTTGCCCTTGCGGAGGAACCGCACGACGTCTCCCGCCGCCCGGAGACGAGCGAGACCATTTAGGGGTTTGGGTGAATCCGCGAACGGCGCCCAGGGACACTGACCACCGGTTCGACGTTCACAGCGGCCGCTGGTATTCGATTCGCTCTTCGACCTCGCGGGCGAGCTCTGGGCCGAAGTGTTTCTGAAGGAGATGGAGTCCGAGATCGATCGACGCAGTGACACCCCCCGCGGTGGTCACCAGGCCGTCTTCGACGACGCGCGCTTCGACCACGTCCGCGATGGCCCCGAGTTCGTCCCACGCGCTCTGGTGTGTGGTCGCCTTTCGCCCGGCGAGGAGGCCCGCCGCACCCAGGATCAAGGCCCCGGTGCAGACGCTCGCGATCGGCTTCTCCGTCCCGAAGTCGAGGAGCCGCTTGAGGAACTCGGCATCCTGCACGACCTCCGCGCGTCCCGCCCCGCCCGGCACGATGACGAGATCGAGGTCCGAGAGCTCTCGGTGGACCTCGTGGGCGAGGAACTTCATCCCGAGGGCGCCCGTGATCTGTTCCTTCAGGGCCCGAAAGCGGACCGTCAGGTCGAGCTTCGGGTGGATCTGCTTCGCCTTGGCGAGGACCTCGTACACGCCAACCGCGTCGAGCTCCTCGACGCCGTCGAAGACAAGAATGCCGACCCGCACGGTAGCGGCGTGAGCGTCGCCTGGCTTAATCGTTCCGCTCCGAATGGCGGCTCGGTCGACCCGGGGTCATCGGGTCAGAACACTTCCATGTCGCCGTGGACCTCGAGTCCCTGCTCCGTGATGCTGTAGGGTTTCACGGACCGCGGATGCTTTAGCCGGCGCATCTTGATGACCTGCATGACCAACTGCACCTCCCCGTTCTCCCGTTCGTTGAAGCGCAGCCCGATGACGCCGTCGGACACGTACTCGACGAGACCGTCTCGGGAGGACCGCGGGTTGTCGTCCTTCACCTCGGCGGTGAAGATGCACGTGGCCTCGGTCGACTTGAGTTGCTTGCAAAGGGCGAACAGCTTCTCGCGACGCTCCTTGTCATCCGCGAAGAGCATGTTCAAGAGGCTGACGGAGTCGATCGCGACCCGGGATGCCCCGCTTCGCTTGATGAAGTCCGGAAGCTCGGACCGGATGCGTGTGACGGTCGTCTTGGCATCCGCAGGCTCCAACTTGACGATGTGGAGTTTCTTCTCCTTGATGTACTTGGGCAGGTCCCACCCGAACGACGCGGCGTTCGCGATGACCGAGTCGGCGTCTTCTTCCAGGGAGATGAAGATCGCCTTCTCGCCGTTGATCAGACCCTGCATCAAGAACTGGAGCGCGAACGTCGTCTTCCCCGTCCCGAACGAACCGAGGACCGTGATGATGTGTCCGGTCGGCACGCCGCGCCCCAGCATCTCATCGAGGCCGTCGATGCCCGTGAGTACGAAGCCGCCTGGATGGCCAATGTCCCCCGAGTCCCTCGCGGCCGGTTCTGCTTCCGTCTCGACGATTGTCCCACCTCAGGAGATTCGTTCCATGTACACGACGACAAGACCTGTATTCGACGACACCATCGTGGGGAAGCGGGCGATCTTGTCCCGCGGCAGGTGCGGTAGAACCCCTGTGAACTTCTCGAGGTACATGTACCGCTGGCGGGTGCTCGACCGGGTCGATGTCCGCCACTCGAACACGAGGCAGCCGTCGGTGCTGTCCATCAGGAGCGATTCGTGCCGCCGTTCGAGGATCCCCCGCGTCAGCATCAGGTATACGAGGCCGTTCCATCGCTTCGCGACTCGCTGGAGACCCTTGATTGTCGTCACGAGGTCCTTGATCTCGACGATGTCCGAGACCGCAAGGTCCGTGATGGAATCGATGACGACCATCGAGTCATGCGCATTCTCGTCTAGGAAGGCCACGAGCTCCTCAAGGATATTCGTGGATGGGCGGTCGAACACGTCGTCTTCGTTCGTCCACGTGGCGGGCACCACGCTGTGGCGGAAGTAGACGCTCGAGAAGTCCTTGAACACCGTGTGATCCCGGAACGCGCGGTAGTAGTCGCCGTTGAACGATGTGGCGAGCTCCTGCAGGATGATGTCCTTCGACCGGGAGAACGTCACATAACAGACCCGGGTCGGGAGGTCGGAGTCGTCGCATCGGTCCCCGAGGTAGTAGTGTCGCGCCTCGGGACGTTCGTTCACGAGCGCGGTCTTGGACCCCGCCGTGTAGACGTATTCCTGCATCCCGGCCCCGACGTCGCCCCAGAGGAGGATCGTCGATCCGCTCGGGAAACCGCCGTCCACGATGCTGTCCAGGTCGGCAATCCCGGTCGGGACCTTGCGGACCCGCACGCGTTCGAGCGGTTCCGGCAACGCATCCACACTGAGGTAGATGCTGTCCCGCGGTAGAGCCATCCCAATCCCCGTGCGAATCCGATGCCACCCGATAAAGCACTTTTGTAAACGGTCGCGTCATGCGCCGTGATCTTGCGGATGAGGGCGACGGACCGCGGCATCCATATTATCTTTGACACGGAATATTTATCCCTTTCCCCGAGGCGGGGCGTGCGGATGGCCCTTCACAATCCTGAAGTGGACGTTTCGTGACTCCTCAAAACGACGCGACCGCTCGAAGCGTGTTCCCACGGCTCGCCTTTGTCAACGCATGATTGACTTCGGCGCGAGCGCCTGAGCTGATTATCAGTTCTGACCAGCGATGCCGGCACGTTGAAATGGTCCGCCGGACGTCGCGAGGCGGCCCGGAGGAACCATGGTCTCCGTTCGCAACCCACTCGCGGGGTTCGGCATCACGATCCTAGGCACGGTCGCCCTGTCGTTCCTCGTCGGCATCCCGATCCTATTCCTGCCGCGCGACCTCGCGTACTTCTACTTCCCCTTCGCCCTCTTCGCCGTCGGTGTGTTCTCCGGGCGGACGACGTTCATCGGCTCCCTGGGCTTCATGGGTGCGCTGATCGGAGGCATCGTCGGGGTCTACGCCTTCCAGGCGCTCTTTCTGCCCGCGGGCTGGCCGTTGACCGCCGGCGTACCGGTGTGGCTCACGGGAGTCTCGTTCATCACGGTCCTCCTGTTTGGCGCAGCGTGCGGCCTCGGCGGCGCGGCGTCGGGGAAGCTCGGCCTCAAGCGGATCGAGCGTCTCACGGACCGCGCCCCGAAGATGCGCCGATGTCTCAAGTGCGGCGCGAAGGTCGGTATGTCGGCCCGCAAATGCTGGTCCTGCCGGTCGTATCTCCCGCCCACGTAGGCGGGCGTATCAGATTTTCTTCATCCGACCGAGGATCGGTTCGTAGATGAGGCCCTTGTCGAGGAGGGAGTTGATCGATTCCTCCAACGCGTCCTTCGCAACGCTCTTCGAGACGGCGGCCTCCAGGATGCCTTCCCAAGGCGCACCCTTGCCGTCCTTGTCCAGCGTCGTGATGATCGCGAGGACCTTCGACTCCGTCTCGTCGGGCTCACTCGGTGCTTCCTCTTTCGCGGCGGAGACGGGTTCCGGGGTGGCGTCTCTAGGATCGGCCGGCTCGCGGTACTCCGGCAAGAGATATCGCAGTCCTTCCGCAAGCATCGCGGTGTAGCGAGACAGGTCCACGGCCCCGTAATGGTTCACGGCCTGCACGATTCCGTCCGCGATCGCCTCCTTGACGCCCATCTTGGCGAGGCCTTCTTTCGTGAGCGGGTCCATCTTCTGGGCCTCGGCCATCGTGTCGAGCCGCTTCTGGAGGGAGCGGCACGCGTCGAGGATCCAGTAGTCTCGGACCGCCTCGTCGACCGGTTTGATCCGCTCGGGCCGGATCGACGTGAACACCGTGCCCGCCTCAGGCGAGTAGATGCGACTCTTCCCGACGATCGCGCCGAAGACGGGGGGCTTGAGCTTCGAGAGCGTCGCCGCGGCCTCGGGCTGGTACTGGCCCGCGTAGATGTGGAACGTGCCCGTCGGGTCGGAGACGCGGGCGCGCCACATCGGCTGGACGTCGCTCCCGACGTTCTCGACGTCCGTGATCACGCCGACGACGAAGACGCGGTTCACCTTCGCTCCCAGCGGCGTGACGATGTACGACGGCGCCCGATCGCCGCCGCCGTCCATCTCGAGATTCGCGTCGTTGTACTCGGAGGCGAAGAGCCGCCAAGCAACCTCGCGCATCACGTGGACCCCTCCAGCCCCTCGAGCATTTCGCGGGCTTCGGCCTGCACGTCCACTTTCAGCATCTTCGCCGATTCCACGATCATCATCAGGCCGTAGTCGTCCGATGTGACGTTTCCACGGACCTCGATCGGTTGGGCCACGAGCACGTCCGCGAGTTCATCCCGGACAATGTCGGTCGACATCGCTTCCTTCGCGGCCGCGATGCACGCGTCGAGCGTTTTGTCCAGGAGGGCCTCGGTGAGCTCGCGGTCGAAGACCGCCGTCACGGCCCCGGAACCGTCGTCCAAGACGGCCTTCACCCGCAAGTCGGGCTCGCCTTTGACCTCGCCGTGCAGCCGGCAGGCGCCCTTCCGGAGGACCCGTCGGCACTCGGGGCAGCGGTATACCAGGCCGGAACCTTCGCGGAGGTCGATCAGGATCCCTCGCACGGTGACGTCCGCGCCACCCCCGCGCTCCGCGAGGTCCTCGATCCACATCCGCGGGCTCGCGTTCAGCACGTTCGCCGGCGGCAGGAGATCCGATTTGAGGCGCGTGATCGTCGCGCGTTCGTCGAAGCTGATTTGCGGGATGCCGCGCCACGACTTGACGTAGGCTCCCTCGATCCGGAGGACTTCTTCGGCGTTCAGATCGAAGTCTTTCCACGCGCTGAACTGGGTCTTGCCGGTCTCGTCCGCGAGGATGCCGGAGAAGACCGCCTTCGGGTTTCCGTCGACCTCGACCTCCCGCCGCTCGACGGAGAGGACGCGGGCCGTGACCGCAACGTTCGAGGCCCCCTCCCGCAAATCCACCACCCGCACAGGTGTGGGCTTGCCGACGTACGGCTGGCCCGGCCCCGGCTTGAACTCGGGGAGCGAATCGGGGGCTTCTTTCCCGACCGCCGTTCGCACGCCGAAGTTGACTTGGACCTGACCGCGGTACTCCTTCGTGTACGCATTCTGGACCCGGATCACGTCGCCCTTCGCGAGGGGCGTCGGGAGCGGCTCCCACGCCGTGAAGGGCACGGTCGCGGTCGCGTCGCCCAGGATCCCGGAGAGGATCGTC
>DATGWB010000124.1:0-2437 GCA_035299725.1 Thermoplasmata archaeon | reverse complement strand
CGCGGCCGCGCGGGCTGCGCAGGAGATCGGAAGCGAAATCGTCCTCATCGACGAGGACTCGCGAGGCGTCCTGCGTCGCGTCTGGGCGGAGATGTCGTTCCGCGAGCGCGTCCGCCTCCTCACGTCCGCACTCGGAGCGTTGTTCACCCGGAAGGAACGGGTCGAGGCCGAGCTGCAGCGGTTTTATCGGGACGAGCAAAGTTTTCTCCGCGAGTTCGCGGCGGAGCTTCCGACCGCGAAACGCATCTTGATCGACGAGCGGGATGCTGTGATGGCCCAAACCTTGCGGCACCTCGAGGAATCCCGCGGCGGCATCGTGGCCGTCGTCGGCGAGGGCCACGTGGACGGTTTGGTGCGTCATCTCGCGGGCGTGGCGGTCGAGGTCGTCCACCTCGAACAGCTCCGCGCCGCACCCGCGGGGCCGAACGCGAGCGTGAACGTTTCGGTTCACCTCTGACGCCTCGGCCGGCGCGGGATCCAGCGGGGGACCGATTCTCGGTACGCCCGGTATTCCGCCCCGAACCGGAGTTCGAGGGTTCTTTCCTCGTGTCGAATCAAAAGATTCGCGGGAATCCCCAGCAGGAACACCACTACGACTGCGCCGGGAGAGCCGATGACCAAGGCGACTCCGAGGGCCGCGAGGAAATGCGAGCCCGCGATGGGGTTCCGCGTCCAGGCGTAGGGTCCGGACGTGACGAGTCGGCTGGGAGGTAGCCTCGGGTTCGGAGTGCCCCGGGCTCCGGCAAACAGGGAGAAGCACCAAGCGAGTCCACCTAGGCCTACGACGAGAAACGCGAATCCTGCGAATCGGACAAACGCCGGCAGCGTCGGAAGGCCGAGTCCGCGGTCCAGCGACAGACCGGCCAGCGGCACACCGAGGTAGAGCGCGAGAAACACGAGCGAGATCTCGGCCCAGGCCACGATCCGGCGGTCCATCGAGCGCCACACCGAGGTTCTCGTATTTCGGATTTGGGCCTGGGCGATCCGCAGCGTCGCGCCGCAGACCTGCCGCGAATCCTTAAGGGCGGGACTCGGATGGCAGCAGTCTGTGGCGGTCCCGGATCGCGCGAAGGAGGCGACAACGCAGTTCCTCAAGGCCCAGTTCCACCGCTACTACGATGGATCCAAGCCGACGCTTCCAGACCGTTTCGGCCGCCGCGAGTTCGGCTTCATGTTCTGGACCGCGGGGATCGTTCAGCGGCATCTCGGATTCTCGCGCGAGGAGGACCTTCGCTCGTTTCTGTCGAGCCGGGTCCCGGCGCACGTGTATTATTCGAGCGCGTACTACGAGACCCCGAACGCGCCGACGATGGAGGAGAAGGGCTGGCTCGGCGCGGACTTGATCTTCGACCTCGACGCGGACCACCTGCCGAACGCCGCAAGGATGTCCTATCCGGAGATGCTCGAGGCGATTCGTCTCAAGATCCTGCATCTGTACGACGACTTCCTCGGGGCCGATTTCGGGTTCGAGGAAAAGGCGATGCGAATCGTCTTCTCCGGCGGCCGCGGCTACCACATTCACGTGTTCGACGAACGCGTTTGGCCCCTCGGGTCGCACGAGCGCCGCGAAATCGTGGACTGGATCACGGGAAAAGGCCTCGACGTCGGCGCGGTCTTCCGCGAATCGGCATTCGACAAGAAGGAGTTCCAGGGACACACGCGCGTCAAGAAGCGACTCGTTGCCCCCGCCCAGGATGAACCGGGCTGGCGGGGGAAGATCATGCGCGGAATCAATGCCCTCGCCGCGAAGCTGGAGGCCATGCAACCGAACGAGGCGATCAAATTCCTGACTTCGTTCGAGCACGTGAGCGACGCCGAGGCCCGGGACCTGTACGAGAACCTGTTCAAGCCGCGCGGCACGAAGACCCGAGTCATCCGCGGCGTGGACCGCTTGCGGGAGGGACAGCTCGAATCCCTCTCCGACCGGAGTCGCGACCTCCTGATCCGGCTCGTGCAAGACATCCAGCCGGTGCGCTCCGAGGAACTTGGAGGCGTTTCCCTCGAGGGAATCGTGCAACGTGCCGAGACGGACGAGCCGGTGACGTCCGACATCAAACGCCTGATCCGCATGCCGTCCTCGTTGCACGGCAAGACGGGCCTCCAAGTCATCCCGATGTCACGGGACGCACTCAACGAGTTCCGTCCGTTGCGCGACGCGGTGCCGCCGGCGTGGACCGACGAGCCCGTGCCCATGAATCTCAAGAATAAAATCAGTCTGGAGATTCGAGGCGAAGCGTTTAATTTGGCTCCTGGAGTAAACGACGTTCCGCAGTACCTGGCCATCTTCCTCGCGGCCAGGGGACTCGCAACCGTCGTGCCAGAGGCCTAAGCGACGCCTGAGCGTCCTTCCACGCGACGATCAGTCCCGCCAAGCGTCCTCCTACGCGACGAACGGAAGAGCCATTAAAATCAGCGCTGAGACTGGCGTCTATGGGTT
>DATGWB010000123.1:0-7241 GCA_035299725.1 Thermoplasmata archaeon | reverse complement strand
CTCGAGGACTTCGGGCCCGCCGAAGCGGGGCACGACAACCGCCTTCAGCGTACCACCTGCGCGACGGCGGCGAAACGGAGCGGTCCTAGATAAGGGCCGCCGTCACCGCACGTTGTAGCCCTTCGACTGGAGCAATCGCACGACGTCTTTGCGATGGTCGCCCTGGAGGACAATCACGCCGCCTTTTCCGGAACCGCCGGTGGCCAAGCCTTTCTTCAAGTCCCGGGCGAGCTTTTCGGCCTCGTCCGGTTTCGACTCCAGGCCTCGCACGACGGTCACGGCCTTCCCGTAGCGGCGCGTGTCCATCTCGACGGACAGCTGGGTCGTCTCGCGGCCCAGGTCCTCGCAGACGCAGATCTCCTTAGGCAACCCGCATGTCGGGCAGATCCCCGCGATCAAGCCGCCTCCAATGGCGTCTCCTTCTCTGCCAGGGATTCCTTCAGTAGGCGATAGTGTTTTCGGATGGTGACCTCGCTGACGCCGGTCAGGCGGGCGATCTGGGCTTGCGTCAACGGCACGCCCAGTTCCTCCGAGGCCAGATAGAGCGCCCCGGCCGCAATGCCGACGGGCGAGTTCGCCTCGAGGACCTTCGAGTCCTTGACTTGCGAGACGAGAGCGAGGGACCGCTCTCCGACCCGCGCATCCAGGCCGAGCTGCGACGCGAACCGAGGCACGAAATCCTCCGCGCGACTCGCGCGGCTGAACACACCCAATTCGCGGCTCACGACCTTCGCGGTCAACGAGATCCGGTGGACCGTCACCCCGGTCGCCTCGGCGAGCTCATGCAGTCCGCGTGGCGCACCGAGTTGCTTTGCCGCGAGGTACACGACTGCCGCGACGATCGCATCCATCGACCGACCGCGGGACAGACCCGCCTCGATCGCCTTCCGCAAGATGATCGCGGCCCGCTCGCGGAACGCGGGGGCGAGTCCCAGGCGAGACGAGAGGCTGGACAACTGCGCCAGGCCGGGGGCCAAGGCGCGTTCGGTCCGGTCATACCTCGTCCATTGGCTGACCCGGCGCAGGCGGTTCAGGGCTGCCACGCTGCGTGCGTCGATCGGGTTCCCCTTCGCATCCCGTAGGCCGTTTCCGACCATAGACCCGAGCCCTTTGTCGGGCGCCATCACGGACGGCGGAGGACCCGCCCGGATCCGATCATCGCCTTCGAACGTGGTCCAGTCGGGGCCCTGATCCACGAGGCTCTCGTCGACCACGAAGCCGCAGTTGTCGCACACGCGCTCGCCGCGGACCGGGTCGACGTAGAGGGCGAAGCTGCCACAGTTCGGGCAGCGGGCGGCATCCGAACCCGATGAATCGGGCTGGAGCTCCCGCTTGAATGTCACGTCGCTTGCGTTCGTCGATGTAAACTGACTCATTGCGTCACCTCGCGAGGAATGGAATTCATGACCCAGCGGGTCGCCCACCGCTCCAGATCCCGAATCGCCTCGAAGAGCGCCGCGCCTTTCGGCGACAGCCGATACTCGACCGCGACCGGCCGGTCCAGATGGACCTTCCGCTCCGCGATCCCGACCTCCTCGAGTTCCTTCAACGTCTTCGCGAGCGAACTCTGGCACATGCCCGTCGCCACGCGCAGTTCGTTGAAGCGCTTCGGTCCGGAGAGGAGGCTGTGGAGGACCGTGAGCTTGAGCTCGGAACCGATCACCTCGAAGGCGACCTCCGCTCCGCAGCCGGGTCCCTCGCAGGGGCTTTCCTTCTCCGCCATGACTTCGCATCCTTGCACTATATAATGTGCGCCCGGGGTATAAGTAGTTTCGTTTCCGTACCACGTTTCGGGTGAGAACCTAGTCCGACTTGAAAACGAGTTGTCTGCCGGCCGTTCAGACCCACCGGGTGATGACGACCTTGCTCTCCGTGAAGAACCGGACCGCGTCGCGGCTCTGTGGATGGAGGTCTCCGAAGAACGAGTTCTTCATCCCTCCGAATGGGAAGTAGGCCATCGGGGCCGCCACCCCGACGTTGATGCCGATGTTCCCCGCGCGGACTCCGTACCGGAAGTCCCGCGCGTCCTTCCCGCTCGACGTGTAGATCGTGGCCGCGTTCCCATACGGACTGGCGTTGATTAGCTCAACAGCGTCATCGAGGTCGCGGACCGCGAACAGGTTTGCGACCGGTCCGAAGATCTCCTGCTGAGCAACGGCCATCTCTGGCCGGACGTCATCCAGGATCGTCGGGCCGACGAAGTAGCCATCGTAACCGGCCACACGGACGGTTCGTCCGTCCAAGGCGACTTTGGCCCCCTCTTGCTCTCCCCGGTCGATGAAACCGACCACCCGCTCGCGGTGGTCCGCCGAGATGACGGGGCCCATCTGGACCGTCTCGTCCAGGCCGTACCCCACCTTGAGCGCCCCCGCGGCGCCCGAGAACTTGCGGCGCAGATTCGCGTGGACGTCTCCGACACCGACCACGACCGACCCGGCCAAGCATCGCTCGCCCGCGCAGCCATAGCACGACGACACTAGGTTCGAGACGACCTTGTCGAGCTTCGCGTCCGGCATGACGACGAGCACGTTCTTCGCGCCGCCGCCGGCCTGGACGCGCTTCCCTGAGGCGGCCGCCTTGGCGTAGACCGTCTTCGCCACGGCACTCGAGCCGACGAAGGAGACGCCCGCGATGTCCGGATGTTCGAGGATCGCGCCGACCGTTTCCTTCGCTCCGTGGACCAGGTTCACGACCCCGGCGGGGAACCCGGCCCGGTGGACGAGGTCCATGACCCATTGCATCGCGGTCGGGTCTTGCTCGGACGGCTTCGCGATCCAGCAGTTCCCCGTCGCAACGGCGTACGGCCAGAACCAGAACTGCACCATGACCGGGAAGTTGAACGGGCTGATTCCTGCGAACACGCCGAGTGGCTGGTACAGGACCTCCTCGTCGATCCCGGGGCCCGCGCCGTCCTCGAGATTGTACCCCATCATGAGGCTCGGGATGCCCGCCGCCACCTCGACGTTCTCGATCGCGCGGCGGATCTCGCCGCGGGCTTCGTCGATCGTCTTGCCCATGTCCTGCACGACGACCCGAGCGAGGTCCTCGGAATGCTGTTCCATCAGGTCTCGGAGGACGAAGAAATGCCGCGCGCGGTCCAGCGGCGGCGTCTCCCGCCACCCATCCCAGGCCCGGAGGGCCGCCTGGACGGCCCGGTCGACGTCATCTTTCGTCGACAGCGGAACGCGAGCGATGACCTGGCCCGTCGCGGGGTTCGTGTCCTCGAGCCACGAGGCCGTCTCGGGCGTTCGCCAATCGCCGCCGACGTAGTTCTTCAGATCCCCGTAGTGGGACTTGACCTCCGGGAGAAGCGTCGTTCCGCGGACCATCCGCACCTCAGACGGCCTTCCCCGCGAGAGCCAGATCCAGACTGTCTTCGAGCAGGTCGAGCGCCTTCGCCATGAGCGGGAGCGGGATGTTGATCGGCGGGAGCAACCGGATGCAGTTGTTGAAGAATCCCGCAGTGAGGAGCACGAGCCCGTTCTGGAGGCCGGCGAGCTGGACCGCCCGCGCAAGTTCCACGTCTGGCTCCTTCGTCCGGCGGTCCTTGACGAATTCGAGGGCCCACATCGCACCGATCCCGCGGACCTCGCCCACGCGGTCGTGGCCCTCGAAGATCTCGTTCAACCGTTTCCGGATGAGCGCCTCCAGCTTCTTTGTCTTTGGGAGTGCCTGCTGAATCACATCGATCGCCTCGAGCGCCGCGGCGCAGACGACGGGATTGCCGCCGAACGTGCCTCCGAGGCTCCCGGGTCCCGGTCGATCCATGACCGTGGGCTTGCCGGTCACGCCGCCGAAGGGCAGCCCGCCTCCGACGGCTTTCCCGCTCACCAGGATGTCCGGCACCGTGTTCCAGTTCTCGATCGCCCATAGTTTCCCGGTGCGGCCCATCCCCGCCTGCACCTCGTCGTCCACGAGCAAGATGCCGTACGCATCGCACAGCTTGCGGAGGAGTGGGAAAAACTCCTTCGGCGGGACGATCATCCCGCCTTCCCCCTGGACCGGTTCGGCGAGGATCGCGGCGACGCGGCCCGCGACCTCCGGCTGGTTGATGGCGCGCTCGATCTCCTCGACGCGGGCTTTCGCGCACTCCGCGGGCGGAAGTCCCTGCGGGTCGCGGTACGGGTACGCATAGTCCGCAAGGATCACCTCCCGTACGAGCGGACCGAATCCTTCCCGGTATGGTTTGTCCTTCCCCGTGAGGCTGATGTCGAGGAGCGTGCGCCCGTGGAATGCGGTCTTGAAGGAGACCAGCCACGCCCGCTTCGTCGCGGCGCGCGAGATCTTGACCGCGTTCTCGATCGCCTCGGACCCGGAGTTCAGGAAGATCGATTTCGTCAGGCCGGGCGGGCAGATCTCCGCCATGCGCGCCGCAAGGTCCGTGTACGGCGCGTAGGTCGCGACCATGAACGAAATGTGTGTGAGCCGGTCCAGTTCGTCTTTCGCGGCGCGGATCACGGAAGGCGGACGATGGCCCGCGGTCTGGACGCCGATGCCCCCTCCCAGATCGACGTACACGTTTCCATCCGCATCCTGGACGAACGGTCCTTCGGCCGCGGTCACGTCGATGGGGAGGGCGACCTTGACGGCGTTCGTGATGAACTTCTCCTTTCGCGCCATCGCGGCCTTCGACTTCGGTCCGGGGGGGACCGCGACGATCCTCGGTCCGCGGAGTTCCTTCTTCGTGCGTTTCGCCATGGTATCGTGGCTCGCGCGACGCCCGATGGGCGCGCCTCGGAGCGAGTGATGGCCGGGGCGCAATATAGGCTTTCCATGTCAGCGCACAGGACCTTGCCTAGCGAGAATCGGAACCGCTCAGCTGGAGTACTTGATCAGCCAAGCCCATCGCCGTTCGGTAGTCACCCGACTCGAAGGCGGCGCGTGCCTGCCTCAGCAGCTCGTTGCTCTGATCGACGTTGAATCCTCGGCGCTTCCGTTTCTTCGTCGCGTGGAGGGCATTGGACATTCGCTTCAGGACGGCTGCCCTCGGGGGCCCTCCCGCCTCGCGAACCGACTGGTCTCTGCAGGTCTCCAAGATCTGATCAGCGACTCTCAGAGCGGTTGCGTAATCCCCCGCCTCGAACGCAGACCGAGCGGCTTTCAGCATCGCTCGGACTTGCTGGACGTTACGACCGGAGTCCCTAGCTTTCTTCGCAGCCTCGAGGGCCGCTGTCATGCGACTGAGCGCGTCGGCGCGTTCGGCGCCGGTCGTTGAGGGACCGAGAGGCATCCTCGCTCCTCCCCCAGTAGAGTCGTAGGCGGCTATTAGTGTGGTGCAGTCAACGCTCCGGAATTACTTTCAGGACCTGGCGGCCACGCCATCTGATGACGCCGGTTGGATCAGAAGGTGGATGACCCCATCGACGGGCGTGCGGATTAGCCGGACGCCTCGACGAGCCGCGCCTCCCGCAGGGCGCGGAGGTGCTTCTCCCATGCCGACCGGCCCCAGAAGTAGTAGACGACGACTACGAAGACGATCGTCGGCAGTGCCGCGGAAATCGTTTCCCGCAGGGTCGGGAAGCCGAACGCGATGATCCAATACAGGGCCGTTCCGCTCAGGAGGGTTACGATGGCGGGCCAGTTCCATCCACCGCGGTACCAGTAGTGGCCCCCTTGTTGCGCGAAGAGATCGTCGGAGTACCGACGCGCCTTCACGAGAAAATAGTCCACCAAGGTGAGGGTCCACAGCGGCACGACGATGGCGCCGAGGAAGTCGAGGAAGAAGATGTACGTGAAGACGAAGTTCGTCTCGAACAGCGGGAGAAGGGCCAGAGGGACGACAATTATGGCGGACAGTAGAAGGAGCCTCCGCATCGATGCTTTCCACCGCGTCACGATGTTCGTGATGCCGAGCGCGGACGCGTAGATGTTTCCGGCGTTCGTGGAGATCGTGGCGAAGAGGATGATCAGGTACGCCCCGACGCCGAACCCAAGCAGGGTCGCCTTGTAACTCGGATCCGAAATCGCCGCGAAGTTTACGGCGCCCGGTGGTGCGGTCACCAAGAACGCGACGGTCATCAATGCGCCAACCGAAAAGAACCAGTACTGCGCCAAGGACGCGCCCGCGAACGGTCCCCATGTGCCGGCCTTTTTGGATCGCGCGAAACGGCTGAAGTCGCCGATGAACTCCCAGGTCCAATTGTAGGCGATCAGCAGGTCGAGCAGGAGCGGGAACGTGAGCGTGTACGTGAATCCGGTTCCCAGGGCCCCGGCCGTGAAGGTGAAGGACAGAGGTTGCGCGGGCCGCCAGGCCCAGAGTTGCCCGAAATCGAAGTCCTTCAGCACGATATACGTCGCGTAGGCGCCCAAAGCGACGAGTGCGACCGTGGAGACCCAGTTCAGATATCGAATCGCCCGGTGCCCCGCAGTCGCGAAG
Source organism: Thermoplasmata archaeon (assembly GCA_035299725.1). Classification (GTDB taxonomy): domain Archaea; phylum Thermoplasmatota; class Thermoplasmata; order RBG-16-68-12; family RBG-16-68-12; genus RBG-16-68-12. The sequence goes on along the minus strand of DATGWB010000123.1, from coordinate 865 downwards.
AACCCTTGCAGAACGCAGATCAGGAGAATCGAGGGGATGAGATAGTAATTGATCGGAGAGCCCGCGGGCGTGTGGAACGCATCAGGCCAGCCGAGGGTGAGGTTGAAAATGAACGACGTCGAGATCGCGGCGATGAAGACATTCACCGCGGCCCAGCCGTACCCGAAAAACAGGTAGAAGACGGAGGGCAGTTTGCTCCCCCGCAGACCGAACGCGGGTCGGAGCAGGGACACGGACGACGCACCTTTGTCCGCGGCGATGTAGCCGATGAGGGCCCACGGGATGAACGTCAGCGTGGAGACGAGGAAGATCAGGGCGAACGCGCCGGGCAGTCCGTACGCGCCGGTCATGTAGCCTCCGTACAACCAGGCCGCCGGCAACGAAGCCGCGGCGAACCAGAGGGCGAACTGGTCCCACCCGCTGAACGCGCGGGCCTCGGTAGGTACTTGGTCGGTCGCCTTGTACTCGGCGACGATGACGTCGAGGCCCCTGAAAACTTTCACGCGCTCGACGCATTCCGCAGGGCTATTTGAGGATTCGGACCGGAGGCTCAGCCGGCCGGGACCGCGGGGAATTCAATCGGCACCGCGCCCCTGGGATCGCGCCGCGGGAACTCCTTCACGTAGGCACCGTAGTAGGGAACGCGGTTCGCGACGACCCGTCGGAAGGCGTCCCGCAGGCCATCGTCATCCAAGCCGCGGGTCGGAATCAGGTCGTCGTTGCGGTTCAGGCATCCTTTCAATTCCCCCTGGTGGGTCACGCGAATCCGATGGCAGTTCATGCAGAACTCCGCGTTGTACACCGGGTCGACGACCTCGACCTCGGCACCGTTGAAGAGATAGATCCGGCGGTGGTGCATCTCTCG
>DATGWB010000122.1:0-10465 GCA_035299725.1 Thermoplasmata archaeon | reverse complement strand
CGATTCGGTTGCCTTCCGGGTCGACGACCCAGCCGAAGCGGCCGTACTCGAGCTCTTCGATCTTCGGGTCGACCGTGACGCCTTCCTTCCGGAGCTCCCGGATCACGGCATCCAAGTCCTTCACCCGATAGTTGATCATGAACGAGGCGCCATCTTTTCCGAAGTACGAGGTGTCGTCCGGAAAAATCGACCACACGGTGTGCCCGGTGCGCCGACCGTCCTTGCCGCTTCGCCACGTGAACAAAGCGACCATGGCCTCGATCGAAATGCCGAGGTGATCGCGATACCATCCGGCGAGGGCCTCCGGGTCCTTCGCTTTGAAGAAGACCCCTCCGATTCCCGTGACGCGACCCCGACGCGTTCGCGCGGCCATGCGCCGTTAAGGGGTCTCGCAAGCTAAAGCGATTCCCCACACGGATCACCGGGGTCGCCCGCTCGGGGCTCAACCTGCGGACGCGAGGTCGGAGAAGATCCGCAGGTATTCGCGCAGGTACCGCGTAATCAGGAAGTGCTTGCGGACCCGTTCCCGTCCCGCCTTTCCCATCGTCTTCCGTTTCGCGGGACTCCGGAGGAGCTCGATCGTCCGGTCCGCGCATTCCTTGACGCTGGATACCAAGTAGCCGTGACGGCCGTCCTTGATCTGGAGGCGGATTCCGGTGACATCGCCCCCGACGACCGGGACGCTCTTCCAGAGGGACTCACTCACGATGAGACCGAATCCTTCGCGAAGCGATTTTGCGATCGACACGTCGGTCTGTCTCTGAAGGACGTTCACCTCGAGCGCACCGACTCCACGGAGATCGGTCAAGAAGTGGATGTCCGGATCATTGCCCGCGTGCCGGACCGAGCGCTCGAACCAGAGCCAGCCTTCCGGATCGTCTCGGGCCATCGAGGCGACGAGCAACAGCTGTACCTTCGGAATCTTCTTCTTCACGAGTCGATACGCATCGATGACGCCGAGCGGATCCTTCCATGGATCGAAGCGGCCGACCTGACTGATCACGGGTCGGTCGAAATCGACGTCGAACCGAGGCAAGATCGTCTCCAACTCCTCCCGGTACGCATGGCGGTTCTTCGGGCTCGTCGGATCGATCGCGGGCGGATTCACGTAGATCCGCGGGAACTGGACAGTGGGCGGGGCGTACTCGCGGGCGCTGAAGACGGCGGCGTCATAGGCTTCCAGGTAAGGCGCGAGGAGCCGCAGGACGGACGGGTTCGGGGACGTCAGGTCGATGTGGCAGCGCCAGATCCAACGGCCTTTCCGCTCGCACAGCGTCGCGAACGGAGCCGGTTGGGGATCGTGGATGATGACGTAGTCGTACTCGTCCTGGAAGCTTGAAGCGTTCAGTTCGTTGAAATGGCGATACGTGGCCTCCATGTCCGGCGTCAGGCCGACGTCGGAGCCCTGGAGCCCGTTGTGCATCGTCTTCGTCGCCGTGAAGAACGCGTTCGAACCGTCGAGGACGAACCAGTGTACATCGAGGCCGACATCCCGCTGCAACGGCACGAGGCTGTGCAGAAGTTCGGCGACGCCTCCGCCGTATCCGGTCGCATTGACGTGGGCGACCCGCTTTCCTTTCAGCTTGCTCGCCAAGGCGAGGATCTCCGCAAACGCGGGCCCTCCGATGATTGCGCGGTAATCGGACAGACGTTTCTCCGCGACGCGAACTTCTTCCATGGAATTCCGTACGCTCCGAGAGGGCGTTAGGGACCCGTAAGCGAAGATTATTTATCCGTTCTTCCCCGTCCAACGTCTCCTTGTCCCGTGTCAAGTTGAAAGGGCTCTCGAAAGCCTACGACGGCGCCCCCGCCGTCACGGGACTCGACCTCGAGGTCCAGGACAAAGAGTTCGTCGTCCTCCTCGGACCGAGCGGATGCGGCAAGACGACGACCTTGCGGTGCGTCGCAGGCCTCGAGTCGGCGGACGAAGGCGAGATCTACATCGGCGACCGCCTCGTGAACGACCTCGATCCGAAGGACCGCAACGTCGCGATGGTGTTCCAGAGCTACGCATTGTACCCGCACATGACGGTCTACCAGAACATGGCCTTCCCCCTCGAGAATGCGAAGGTCGCGGAGCGCGAGATCATCGAGTCCGTGAACCGAGTCGCGAAGCTCCTCCAGATCGAGACCCTCCTCGGGCGCAAGCCCAGCCAGCTCAGTGGTGGCCAGAGGCAGCGGGTCGCGGTCGGCCGCGCGATCGTCCGCGAGCCGCAGGTCTTTCTCATGGACGAGCCGCTGAGTAACCTCGACGCCCAACTCCGCGTCCACATGCGGGCCGAGTTGAAAAAACTGCAGAAGGTCCTCGGGGTCACGACGATCTACGTGACCCACGACCAGGTCGAAGCGATGACCATGGCAGACCGCGTCGCGCTCCTCCACAAGGGCGTTCTCCAGCAGTACGACGCCCCGCAGACCCTGTACAATCGTCCGGTGAACTCCTTCACTGCAAGCTTCGTCGGGAGCCCACCGATCGACCTGGTCGAGTGCGACTTGGCCGACGGAAATGTCCTCGATGCGGGGAGCTTCCGCATCCCGGTCCCCGACCGATTCTTGGAACCGCTCAAACACACCGCATCGGAGAAGCTCGTCCTCGGAATCCGTCCACAGGACCTCCGGGTAAATCCGACACCTCCCACCGAGGCGGACGGGGTGGTCGTCTACCGTTTCCCGTCGACGTCGGTCCCCGCGGAGATTTACACGACCGAACCGCTCGGAGACTCGACGATCCTCGATCTGAAAGTCGGAGAGACGCTCTTGAAGGCCGTCGTGGGGGCGACCTTCGCGGGCGACACCGGCTCGAAGGTCGAGCTGCACTTCCCTCCGGATCGGATTCACTTGTTCGAACGCGGTTCGGGACACGCGATCCGGTAGCGGGTCGGCGGTGCGGTGGACGCGAACTCGGTTCGTGCGCGACTGCACGAGGACCTGGATCGACTCCGGTCGGCCGAGGGCTATCTTCGGGCAGGCGCGCCCCGGTACGCGACGTTGTTCGGCCGCGACTCGTTGATCTCCGCGTGGCAGAGCCTCTCGTTCGACCCGTCGATTGCGGCCGCCACACTGCGCGTCCTCGCGACGTTCCAGGGACGAACCACGAACACGAAGTCGGAGGAGCAACCCGGGAAGATCCTGCACGAGCATCGCCTCGATGCGGGATCGAGAGCCGAATTGCCCGACTGGGATTTCCCGTACTACGGGAGCGTCGACTCGACTCTCCTGTTCCTCATCGTCGCCTCGGAGTACGCGCGCAAGACGGACGATGCGCGGCTCGTCACCGACCTCTGGCCGGCGCTTGTCGCGGCGCATCATTGGATTGGGGCGTACGGCGACATCGACGGCGATGGATTCGTCGAGTACGAGCGGAAGAATCCACACGGGCTGTACCACCAGGGATGGAAGGACGGCTCGGAGAATCACCTGAGCATCGATCCCCCGGTCGCGATGGTCGAGGTCCAAGGATACGCCTACGCCGCGCACCGCGCGTTCGCCTCGCTGGCCGAAGGAGTCGGTGATGCAGAGATCGCCGGCTCCGCCGAAGCTGCGGCGGACCGTCTTCGCCATCGATTGAACGAAGACTTCTGGATGGACGACCGCGGATTCTTTGCCTTAGCGTTGGACGGGAGGAAACGGATGCGTCGCGCGATCACCTCGAACCCCGGCCACCTCTTGCTCTGCGGGGCCGTGGAGTCGCCACGAATCCCAACGGTGGTCGCCCGGCTCTTCCGAGACGACCTCTGGACGCCGTATGGGGTTCGCACCCACGCAACCTCGGAACCGGACTTCGATCCAATGTCCTACCACCTCGGGACCATTTGGCCGCACGACAACTGGTTTCTGTACCAGGGGCTCCTCGCGGCGAACCGTCGAGCCGAGGCACATCGCGTCCGAGAGGCCCTCCTTCTTGCATACGGAGAGCTCGGGCGAATCCCGGAACTCTACGCGGTCGTGAATGACAAACTCGTCGATCTCTCTGCTCCAGTGTCGAACGCGAAGGTGAAGGCGAATCCGCTCCAGGCATGGGCCATCGCCGGCCTGCTCGACATGATCTCTGAAGACGACGCAGACGTCAGCCCTTGATCGTCCAACCGACGAGGCCCCGGATGTAGAATCGCTGGAGGATGGCGTAGAGGGCCACTGGGACCGACATCGTCAAGATGGCGCCCGCGGACAGGAGATCGTACGGACGGACGAACTGGCCGACGAGCCGGGGGACGCATTGGGTGGACAGGTACCAGTTCGGATTCTGGATCAGGACTTGGGCGAAGAAGAAGTCGTTCCAGACCCACATGAACTGGAATACGATGATGGCGGCCATCGCGGGCAGCGACATCGGCAGGACGATCTTGTAGAAAATCTTGAAGTCCGAGGCGCCGTCGACGCGGGCCGCCTCCTCCACCTCGAGAGGCAGGGTCCGGAAAAAGTTCCGCATGAAAAGGATGATCCACGGGATCCCCCAGGCGGAGTGGACGAGGATCAGGCTGATCAGGCTGCTGATGAGGCCCGCCCGGATCATGAGGTTGTAGACCGGGACGGCCACCATCATCTGGGGGACCGCCATGAAGAGGACGACCGCCAGGAAGATGTAATCGCGAGAGCGGGTCTGGAACCGAGCGAATCCGTAGCCCGCGAGGGCCCCCACGAGCATCGGAAGGATCGTGGCCGGCATGGCGACGAGGAAGGAGTCACGGAGTCCCAGGGAGAGTGGACATCCCGGGTTGTTCCAAACGGCGACGAAGTTAGCGAGCGTCACACTGAACGGGGACAGGTGCCACCATCCGAGGCTCGTCTGATCGAGGGGCCGCACGGCGGTCATGGCGACGCCGACGAAGGGCAGCAGCCACGCGAGCCCGATCGCCCATGCGACCACGTGGATTACGATGGTCCGTGGGCGGATGCGCAGCCGCCGAGGCCGCTGCCGCAACGGTGTACGCGCAGCGGGCACGGGCGCGTTCACGAGATCCCCTCGACGGCGCCTTGACCCTCGCCCCCCGCTGGCCCGGCCGACTCCGTTTCGACCGCCGGGACGGACGGCACCGTGCGCCTTCCCTTCTTTCGAAGGGGCAGGCCGAGGAGTTTGCGGAACAAGCCGATCGCCACGATGAGCGTGAAGATCGTCAACAGCGTCGCGACGACCGCGGCCGAGCTGTAGTCGATGATGAAGAAGTACCGATACATCTGGAGGGCAAGCACGTCCGCCGCGCCGCCGACGCCCCCTTGCGAATTCGTGGCCCCGATGACGATATCGAACAACTTGAGTTCCCAGAGAAGGGTCATCGTGACGATGACGAGGGTGACCGGACGAAGCAACGGCCACGTGATTTTTCGGAAGACTTGCCACTCCGTAGCGCCGTCGACGCGGGCTGCCTCAAAGTAGTCTTTCGGAATCGTCGTAAGACCCGCCGAGTACACGATCATGCTGAAGCCGGTCCACGACCACACGGTCCCGAAGATCAGCCCGAGGAGGAGCGTGTTCGGCGTCACGAGCCAGTTGACGTCGAGCGACTTGACCCCGAGCCACCCGAAGAACGCCGGGACGAGCCCGATCGGGTACTCGAGGACGAATCGAAGGACGACCCCGACGACAATGAGCGGCGTGACCATCCCGAGGAAGATGAGCGACTTGACGAACGAGGCCCCGCGGACGTTCTGGAGCAGGACCGCGAGGAACAGGCCCATGAAGACCGTCAGCGGGAGGTGGATCCCAATCCAAATCAGGTTGTTCAGGAGGGTCCCGCAGGGAGGACCGCGCTGGAGGCAGGCCGGATTGAATGTGTCCGGCGACCCCAGGACGGAACCGTAGTTCTGGAGGCCCGCGTAACTACCGTCGGGGGCCACGAAACTCAAGGTGAGAGTGGCCACGACCGGATAGACGACCAGGACGATCAGGAAGATCGCCGCAGGGAGAAAAAAGGACAGAAACTTCGCCTGCGACCGAGCCCAACGGCCCATCGGAACGCGACCGCCACGCCGGGAGACGAGGCGGGAAAAAAACCCGCCTCCCGGAACTTTCATGGTTGCGCTTGCGCGGCGGCCTGGATGTTCGCCAGGACGGTCTGCCAGTTGGCCGGATTCGCCCAAAGGCTCTGCAGCTCGCTCCAGAAATGACCCTGGAACGGATTGCCGATCGTGTCGTCCAAGTCCGTCAGGACGGCCTTCCCGGTCATCAGGGACGCGACCTGGGCATCGAGCGCCGGATAGGCCGACGCCGGGACCCCCGCCGCGGTGGCGATGTGTCCGCCGACCCCAACCTGGATCGTCTGGGCGTCTTTGGATGCCAACCACTGGGCGAGGCGCTTCCCGAGATCGGAGTGCGCGGCGTACTTCGGCACGAAGAAGTAGTCGGCCGCGAACACGATGCCCTGGTTCGACCCTCCGCCCGGCAACGAGAACACCTTCAGGTTAGCCGTGTTCGGCACGAAGCCCGACGTGATCCAGCTCCCCATGAAATACAGCGGATACGCGCCGTTCCACCACGAGCTGATGACGGCCGGATCGTTCCACGTCTGGGGTGCGCTCCAGAACCCGTCCTGCAAGGTCGGCACGAGGTAATTCTGGAAGACCGCCTTGACGGTCGGGTCGGTCCATGAGAGCGTCCGATTCGTCAGGGCCCGGTGCATCGCCGCGCCGCCGTACGTTTCAATGAACCCCTCGGTGACATCTGACAGGGGCCAGCCGACGCCGTCCCCGCTCAGGATCGGTGCGCTGACGCCGGAGGTGTTCTTGATGTTCCAAAGGAGTTGGGTGAACCCCGCCCACGTCGTCGGGACGGTCAGCTGGTGGCTCGTGAAGAACGAGTCATTGTACCAGAAGCCCGGCTTGACCTTGCCCGTGTACGCGCCACCCCAGACCTTGCCGCTCACCGTCAGCGGGTCGAGCGCTCCCGGCTGATAGCTCGAGGTGCTCAGCGTCCCGGTGAGGTCCGCGACCCAGCCCCGTCCAGCGTACTGCTTGATCGTCGCGCTCGGCATGAAGATCAGGTCGGCCGGAGACTGCTGCGCCTGGAAGTTAATCGGCAGCGTCGGCGACAGGTCTTCCTGCCGCGAAGTCGTATACTGATACGAAATCCCCGTGGAATTCTTGAACGCGTCGAGGACCGGCTTGAAGTTCGCCCACTCTCCGCCGGCCCAAGGACCGATGACCTGGACCGCGCCCGCTCCCGGTGCTGGCACCGCGAGGTAATAGACCGCGAGCCCCGTGATCACGTTCGTCACCACAAGGAGCGCGACGATGATGGCGACCATTCTCCCCATCGACCGCGCCGGGACGTACGGCGCCGGACCACCTGGCGTTCCTGCGTCTGCTGATGAAGACAAATCTCCTCCTCCCGTGTTGGCCCGGAAGGGTCGCACCCCGCATTACCCTTTCGCACGCAAGCCGGCCTCGCGGAGGGCTCGCACAATCCTCAATATCTTCGAGAGCCGGTACCGGCGCTGGACCATGCCGGAAATCCGGAAAGACTACGCGACCCCGACATGGGTCGTCTTCTCTGCGGCCCGGTCTCAGCGACCCGGCGCGTTCCGGAATCCGAAAGATCCGACGCCAAAAGAGAGCTGCCCGTTCTGCGAGGGCCACGAGGCGATGACGCCGCCGGAGGTCCTCGCGTACCGGGAGCGCGGACCGGCGGACGGCCCGGGCTGGTCGATCCGGTGCGTCCCGAACAAATTCCCCGCCCTCGAGCGCGTGGGGGAAGTCCGAGAGCATCGAGACGGGCCTTTCGTGAGCGTCGACGGGGTCGGGGCGCACGAGATCGTCGTCGAGTCACCGGACCATGACGGCCATCTCGCGACGCTGGACGATCGACAGGTCGAGCGCGTCTTGCGGGCCTATCGCGAACGCTATCACGATCTCGCGGCGGACCGCCGGGTGAAGCACGTCCAGATCTTCAAGAATCACGGGGAACGAGCCGGCGCCTCGTTCTCCCACCCGCATTCGCAAATCATCGCGATCCCGATCGTGCCCCTCCGGATCCTCGAGGAGATGGAAGGCATGCGCGCGCACGCTGCGGATCGGGAGGGCGAATGCTTGTACTGCGAAATCCTCCGGCGCGAACTGGCCTCTGAGCGACGAGTAGTCGCAGAGAACGGAGCGTTCGTCGCGTTGGAGCCGTTCGCCGCCCGCTTCCCCTTCGAGACGTGGCTCATCCCGAAGGTCCACGCACGTGCGTTTGAGATGCTATCCGATTCCGACCGCGGCGCGTTCGCGCGGATTCTGAAGGACATCCTCGGCCGAATGTATCGGCTACTCGACGATCCTTCATTCAACTATTACATCCACACGGCCCCGGTCCGAGAGGTGGAGGGGACGTACCATTGGCATCTCGAGATCACGCCGCACCTTACCGAGATCGCAGGCTTCGAACGGGGCACCGGGTTCTACATCAATCCGGTCGTGCCGGAGGACGCGGCGTCCATCTTGAAAGGCGAGGTCCGGTGGCCGGCCCTCACGGAATCCTCAGCCCCGTGACGGATTACCCTCCATACCTCAGTAGATTCGCGTATTGTCGTCGGGCGGGTCCTGCGCGGCTCCCTGCGGGTCGGAGGACGGATCAGGAAGAGGTTCCAGGGGCGGATCGGGAAACGGATCCGAGGGCGGGTCGGGAGAGCTTGCGGGAGCGGCGGGAGCCGCACGGGCCCGGCGCCAGGACCAAACGCTCAACATGAGCGTGGCCCCCACCAAGGCCAATCCGCCGACGAGTACGATCAGTGCAACAATCGTTTCCCATGTCTTCAACCCCAAAACGACGAAATCAAGTTGGATTTGGAGTTCGCGCCTTTGGGGGACATCGACCGCGACGACATGATACTGACCCGAGCCGGTAAGATTCATGGCGAACACGATCCTCGTCCCGCTCTGTTGGTAGAGCGGAGCCACAGAGTTGGAGCCATCGCGGAAGGACGCGTAGCCGGCATCGTCGAAGACGAACAACGTGAAGGACAGGCCCTGAAGTTCGGAGAGATTGCCGCTCAAACGCCCCGTCCCCAAGATGCCAAATTCGAAGAGGTAGTAGTTCCCTTGGAGGACGACGACGTTTTCGGTCATCCGTACCGGCTGGGCCGCACCGATCAGGGTGATCGACCCGAGGAGGATTTGCAGGCTGGCGATTGCGACGAGGAAGTAAGTGCGTTTCACGAATCCGTCTCCTTGTCGCTTCCTCCGTCTCGCATCGAGAGGTTCGCGGGTGAGATATTCCGAAGGGTGAACATTTCGCTCACGTTGTGGAAAGAGGTGGGGCGCGCGCGATGATGACCGAGATGTTGTCCGTCCCGCCGCCTTTATTCGCCAACGCGACCAGGATCTCGCAGGCCCTTTGGGGATCGCTCGTTTCAGCCACGACGCGATGAATGTCTTCGTCCTCCACGTGATTGATGAGGCCGTCGCAGCACAGCAAGACGGTGTCACCCGGCTCCATCGTCAGGCATCCGATGTCCGGCGTGACCTCCTCGTAGACTCCGAGGGCCATCGTGATGACGTTTTTCCTGGGATGGTGCTTCGCTTCCTCAGGCAGCAGCTCCCCGCGATCGACCATCTCCTGAACGAGGGAGTGGTCCCGGGTCACCTGGAAAATCTCTCGCTCATTGACGATGTACACGCGGGAGTCGCCCGCATTCGCGACGTGAAGACTGCGACCATCGGCGACGGCGAGGCTCAAGGTCGTGCCCATCCCCTGGCATTCCGGATGCCGTTCGGCCTCCGCGAAAATCGCCTGGTTCGCGTGGGCCACGGCGGTTCCGAGACCCCGGTAGTACGTGGCGCGCGGGATGTCCTCTTCGCTCGTCAAGAGCGGGAGAAGCGTGCGTGCGACGGTCTGGATCGCAATCCGGCTCGCCACCTCTCCGCGATTGTGTCCTCCCATGCCGTCTGCGACCATCAGGAGCAATCGGGTTCGAGGTTCGGACAGGAACGCCATCCGCAGCTCGACCGCGAGGATGCTGTCCTCATCGACCGGCCGGACCCTCCCCACGTTCGAGGCGAACCCCACTTCCCCACGGGGGGAGCGGATAATCGTATCGGACATCCTGGCGGACACTTCTCTCCTGCTGGCATCTCGCGTCAACGTCATCGGCCCCCGCGTCGTCGTCCACCTTTGAATGCGATCGTCATGTACGGCCCTCGGCCCGGCTTGTAGACGAGGGCGACGACATCCCCGTCGGTCAGCTTTTCGCGTTTGAATCCGGGAATCTGTCGATAGGTTCTCCCGCCGTCGTGCGACATCGCCGTGCCGTTCAGGCTCCCCAAGTCCTCAATCCAGCAGCGGCCTTTCCCATCCTTCAGGATCCGGGCGTGATGCTTCGACAGGTACCGTTCCGCATCGAGGATGCCTATTTCCGGCGGGTGTCCGAAGCCTTTCTTCGTGCAACCTTGGTCGCACGACTTGTGGTCTCGGCCGATCTCCATCTCCCGCTTGACGCGGCACTTCTTTCCCAGCACCACGAGGTGTGGAAACTCGAGCGACTCCCCCGACCCT
>DATGWB010000121.1:0-4155 GCA_035299725.1 Thermoplasmata archaeon | reverse complement strand
AAGAGCCGGAGCGATTCCTGAACAAGCGCCCGTCCCGAGCCCATCCCGCGCGCCCCTGGGTCGACCGCGACGAAGTACACGTACCCGATCGGTGGCGTCCCGCGGAAGAGGATTCCTTCGAGGAACCCCGGAATCGAAGGTCCGTCCTCGACCACGAGGAACGGCCAGGCGTGGCGCATCCCGCGGACCGCGAAGTACGCGTACAGGCGGTCGAACGAGGCCCGCGCGATCCGCACGATGGCGTCGCGGTCGGCTGCGGTCGCGTCACGAATCCGCACGGGGCCCGGAATCGCCCGCGGCCGAAGAACGTTCCCGTTTCAGCGCCTCGATGTCCCGCTCCATCTCCAGGAGAATCGAGAGGAGCGCCAGGATGCTCGGGTCGAGGTGGGCGCAGTAGCTCGCGGCGCTCGAGTGCTGCCGCGACTTGTTCAGCAGGCGGTCGAATACCTCGCGGTCTTTCTCCCGCAGCGCGCGCCGATAGTCCATCCAGTCGTTCAAGATCGACTCGAGGTGCAGACGGTACGTCGGAATCGTGCGGCCCAAGGTCTGTGGACCAGCCGTCCGACAGCATGTATCCATCGGCCGGAGGGATGGCCGAAACTACTCGCTCGGATTGCGGACGCTCTTCCGAGTCATTCCTTCGTCCACCGGCGCATCTTCCGGAGACACGCACGCCGGTCGTCCGGGATGCCCTTGAAAATCTCGAGGGTCGCGGGGCCGTCGTATCCGCGGGCCTTCAGCGCCTTCACGTCCCGCTCGAGGTCGATCGTGCCTTTTCCGAAGGACAGGTGCTCGTCGCCGGTCTCGCCGTGGCCTCCGTGGTTGTCGTGCACGTGCACGAGTCCGAGGCGGTCGGCCAGTGCCGCGATATACGTGCGTGCGCCGTCCGTTCGATTGTCGAGATGCGCATGACCGACATCGAGGCAGTATTGGAGGTCCGGCACCGCATCGAGAACTTTTCGCAGGACCTCGGGAGGCTCGTCGACGTTCTCCACCGTCACGACCGCGCCCCGGTCCGATGCCGCACGCACGAGGTCGGCGAACCACGACGCCTTCGCCTCCGGCGAGATCCGTGGCGCGGACCGCGCCTCCATGAAGTGCGCGTTGAAGACGTGAATCCCGACCGGCTCGAGGGTGTCGATGAAGCCGACGAACCGGGCGAGGTCCGTCTGGTGGAAATGCGACGGCGGGAAGTGAGCGGTGAACAGGGGGAGCCGTTTTGCAAGGGCCTCCGCTTCGGCCGCCAACTTCGTTGGCTCCCACGTGAGCCAGGTCAGGTCGAGTTCCGCGTAGTCGAATCCGGATTCCCGCAGCTCTTCGACCTGTTTCGGAAAGGGCTCGCGGCTGTAGGTCGATCCGCCGATGCGCACGCCCGCACGAAGAGGCCGGCCGGTATAAGATTTGCCGCGCGCCTCTCATGAGGACCGTCGTAATCGCCTCGGCGTGGTCGCGGCGCTCTTCTGAAACCTACCAGCCGAGTCGCAAGTGTTCCGTCAGCCGGATCTCGCGGGAGCCGCCCGCCACCCCGAACGCCGGGATGCGTGGTGCCGCGATCGCGAAGTCGTCCATCGTCGTCTGGTCCGGGGGCACCGCAGCATACCATTCCGACGTGCCGGTGTCGAGCCGGTGGATGAGGATTCCGCCTTTTCCGTGGGCGATGCGGATCACGCGGTCGGCCCCCTCGTACAACTGCCGCCGGATCGACTTGCGGCGATGGAGCTTCGCCAGGCCCGCGTTCGTCACCAGGCCGACGACCTCTCGCTCCCCGACTGTCTGGCGGAACGCCCGCATGGACCGCTGGAACAGTTGGTGCGCCTCGCCCACCTCGACGTCCTCGTCGAGGAACATCGTCGGCAGGCACGCCAGCACGACGAGGCCGGCGCGGGTCTTCTCGATCTTTCTATCCAGCATATCCAATATTAATGTGGTCATCTGGTGGCACGTGAACGCCCGGGCCACATGGACCCGCGGCAGGATCTCCTCCCGCGTCATCGCGGCCCGCTTCCCGAGGGCGACCATGCCGTGCGGGTCCACCGAGTTCCCGCCGTCGAGGAAGACGACCGCGTGGCCCTCCATGACCGCGCGCACGGACAGCAAGGTCGTCAGGTGGAACACGAAGTCGGAGCCGCTGTCGATCAGCGTGATCTTGCCCGCCTCGAACGACCCGAGGATCCGGTCGAGGGTGGGCACGAGGGTCGTAAGGGCCGGACGCGTTTCGACGCGGACCTCCGGGACGACGATGGCTTCCGCGGCGAGCGCGATGGATCCTCCCCACGATTCGATGGCGATGGCGATATAAAGTCGGGGACAGAGGGGAGGTCGGTGAAAGTGCCTTTACATGCTCAGGTCGCGCCGCATCGCCTCAAGATGGAAGTCGAGGTCCCGCTCCGTGTACCGCCGCCACCACGCGGCCGTGAGCGGGATAAATATCCGACCGATGTGCCTCGGTCGCACGTCCGCGTCGAGCGTCACCCGGGTGCCGTCGCCATCCGCGTCGAATCGATACGTGTACCGGACGTCCGCGGCAGGATAGCGCGCCTCAACCGAGTAGCTGTGCGGCGGATCGAGGATCACGTGCTCCTCGATCGTGACCCGCATTGGACGCGTCGCACGATCCCGCAACCAGATCTCGTTCCCGGTCCGTCGCAGGACGGTGCGCGTGCTGGTGGCGGGAGAACCGGGGTGCTGGTGATCGTCCTCGCGGAAGTCGGTCCACCACGCGAAGACAGCGTGTCGCGGGAACGGCGTCACGCGATCCACGTGGACCTTCATCCGACTGGGACCACGCGAACGCCTAGGGATGAACCTCGCGGTCAACCTTGTTTAAGGTTGAATGGGACCCGGAGCCTAACTCGACGGCGGAGGCGGCGGACTCGCTGCGGCGGCCGTCGCTGCCCGGGCCCGGCGCTTCCGGCGGAGAGCGGCCGTCTGCATGAACGCACCCAGGGCGAACACCCCGAGACCCGCGAGCGCCGCGGTAATCGTCGAGACCTGCAAGAGATAGAGGCCGAGGGCGAGCAGGAGTCCACCGATTGCTGCGGTGATGATCCCAATGATATCGTCGATGTAATAGTACGAGATGCCGAATACGACGATGAGGACGAGGATCGCCGCGATCAGGGGCGCGTCCAACTGCCCGGCCGTGAACTGGGCTCGGCCGCCGAGGACTCCGTACACTGCCGCCCCGGCCAGGAGGCCGACGAGGAACGCGAGGGCCACCTTCACAAGTTTCGTGAACAAGATGCTACCGATCACCGCGCCGACGATCGCCAGGATGAGCGCGGCGACGTCGCCGCCCAGGGCCGCGCCGAACAGGTAGCCGACGACGGCGCCGAGGAGCGCCCCGATGAGCGACATCACCGTCGCCCAGAGACCGTGGCCCCAGAACGCGAGGGCGAGGCCCGTGAGGATCAGGATCCCCGCGAGCAGGTATCGGATCTCCGGTGAGCTGATGATCGCGGGGAGTGCCGCCATCGCGTGTCGATTCGGCTCGCACTATAAAAAGACAGCGCGGGCGTTCTCCGATTCGTCGGTGGCCTTCGATCATCCGCGCCCGAAGACATCGTCCGCGCGCTTCGCGATTTCCCGAACGGTGCCTTCATCGAGGATCCCGCCGCCCAGGATGTGTTCGCGGACGTTCAGGTCGTCGTAGCTCAGGACGTCAATGACCGTGGGGATGCGAATCGCGTCGCCGATGACGGCAACGGTCCGCAAGGGGAGCTTCGCGATGATGTTCTCCCACATCTTCTTGTCCGGGACACCGGCGAGGGCCGCCTCGACATCCGATGGCTCCTTGAGGGACATCACGAGGCGGTTCGCAAGCTGACTTCGCACCTCGTCCGAGATACGGGACGGCCGCTGGTCGACGAGGGCCAGGATGAGATTGAACTTCCGCGTCTCGCGAGCGAGGCGGCTGAACGTGTGCGCATAGGGCGCGATCTCGGGACTCAGGAACTTGTGGGCCTCCTCGAGGAACAACACGAGCCGCGGGTACTCCTCGTTCCGCTCCGTGTAGAGTTCGAACAACCGGCGGGAAAGGATGTTCGCGACGAACAGGTAGACCATCTGGTCCGTCCCGTAGTCGCCGAAGTCGAGGACGACGCTCTTGCCGTCGCGGATCGCGCCGAGGATGTAGGCAAAGGCGTCCTTGGCCTG
>DATGWB010000120.1:0-2767 GCA_035299725.1 Thermoplasmata archaeon | reverse complement strand
ATCTCCCGTCTGAAGGAATCCGCCCTCGCGAAGATCCGCCTCCATGACGTCGGATTCGTGTTCCAGACCCACAACCTCATCGACGATCTGACCGTCGAGGAGAACGTCGCGTTGCCGCTTCGACTCGCTCGGAAGCCGGCCGACGCTCGCGTGGCCGACCTGCTCGCGGCCTTCCAACTCACACGCCTCGCCACGCGTCGACCGAAGGAGATCTCCGTCGGCGAGGCGCAGCGCGTCGCCGTTGCGCGGGCCCTCGCGAACGGCCCGAAGGTCATCCTCGCGGACGAACCGACCGCCGCGCTCGATGCGAAAGGGACGACCGCGGTGCTCGCCGCGTTCGAACTCGCGCGGACGTCCTATCACGCGGCCGTCGTCGTCGCGACCCACGATGCCGACGTCAAGGGATTCGGCGCGGCGTCGTATCGATTGGACGCCGGAACATTGACGCCGGTTCCCTGAGGCAAAGTCTTTATCACGTCCGGAGAGTTGCGACGCCGGATCGGGCCCCATGGACCTGACTCGCAATCGAATGGCGCGGTTCGTGGGCAAGGCACGCGAGGCGATCGTCGCGAACGCGGCGCGAGGCCTCGATCAGGTGAAGACGCCTCTTTATCGAAACGCATTCTACATCATGCTCGCGTACGCGGTCGGCCAGGCGCTCGGACTCCTCTTCTGGGTCGTCGCGTACCGATTCTATTCGTCCAACGACGCGGGCTTCGCGATCGCGATGGTCAACACGCTGTCGTTCCTCGCCGGCGCCGCGACCCTCGGGATGCCGATCGCCCTGATCCGCTTCCTGCCGGAGAGCGACAACCCGACGGCGCTCACGAATTCCGTCCTGACCGTGTCCGGCGCCATCGTGCTCGTCTTGAGCCTGGTGTTCATCAGCGGCCTGCCGGTCTGGGCCCCGGGCCTCGTCGTGCAGTTCTGGCGGCCCGAATACGTGCCGATCGTCGTGCTGACCGCGATGGCGTACACGTTCGGCCCAATCCTCGATCAGGCGGCGATCGCGGTCCGACGCGCCGACCTCTACTTCTGGCGCATCGTGATCTTCTCGGTCACGAAGATCCCCTTGCCGGTTGTCTTCGCCTTGCTGCTCGGGCAGGCTTTGATCCGGATTCGCGTCCTGGGCATCTACATGTCCTGGTCCCTCGCCTTCGGCGTGAGCGTCCTCGTCGCGGCGTTCATCTTCCTCCCGCGCGTGATCCCGGGATACCGGCCGCGGCCCCGGTACAGTCGGAAACGCCTGCGACCGATGTTCGGCTTCAGCATCGGCAACTGGGTCGCCGGGGTCATCGGCAGCGCCGGGAGCCTGCTCTTGCCGCTCGTCATCATCAACACGCTCCGGCCGGTCAGCTCGGGCGGGGCGGTCATCACCTCCTCCGACAGCACCGCGGTCTACTATGCCGCGACCGTCGTCGCGGGCAGCCTGTCCGCGATCCCCGCGGCCACGATGACGTCCCTCTATGCAGAAGCGTCTCAGCGGAACTCCGCGAGGCGTCGCGACGAACGCCGGGCCATCGGGCTCGCCCTCGCACTCCTCGTCCCCGGGATCCTGGCGCTCTGGTTCCTCGCCGACCCGCTCCTCCGGATCCTGTTCGACCTCCGGCCGGAACTTGCGAATCTCGGCACGCCCGCGCTCCAGATCCTGGGCCTCGCATCGATCCCGATTTTCCTCAACTCGATCTTCGGCACCCGTGTGCGAATCCGGAAGCAGGTGGCCCCTTCGATCGTCTCCGCGGCGATCCTGACCGCGACGACGCTCATCCTCGGATACCTGTTCCTCACCTGGTACAGCCTGCCGGGCCTCGCATGGGCCGTCGTCCTCGGGAACGCGGCCGCGACTCCGTACCTGTTCCTGGCCGCGGGCAAGCCGATCGAGGAAGAAGCGATCGAACCGGCGCCGATCGTGCCGTAGGGGGAGACCTTGGCGACCGCCACCGCGCATCCGACGCCCGCGATGCCCGCGTCGCGCTGGACCTATCTCCTCGCGTACCTCGCGGCAGTGGTCGCGGCCGAGGTGCTCATCGCGATCCCCGGTGGGTCGAACGGACTGGAACGGCCTTTCCAGTCGATCGGTCTTTCGATCCACATCCTCCTCGTGTTCACGCTGATGTTCCTCTCCGTCGTGATCCAGCCCAAGGACGCGACGCTCGCCCCACTCCTGGTCGCGGCGAGTCTGGCCTCCCTCGTACGCGTCTTCTCCCTCGCGGTCCCGCGGTACAACTTCCTCGGGCTACCTGGGCCAGGTGCGGAAACGAATCCGCTAAACACCGTCCCATGGCTCGCCCTGGTCAGCGTGCCCCTCCTCGTCTCCGTAGCGGCGGTCGCGTACGTTCAGCGATTGCGGCCGCGAGACCTCGGTCTGGCCATTCATCGGTTGCCGGAGGTCGCAGCGCAGACCGCGATCGCGCTGACCGGCATCCCCCTTGGACTGTTAGAGTTCTTTATCCTACGGCCCGACGCGTGGATTGCAAGTCTCACGGCGGGCTCGGTCGTTCTTGGAGGCTTCGTCATCTTCTTCGCGACCGGCTTCTCCGAGGAACTCATCTTCCGCGCAATCCTGCTGAAACGAGCAGTGGAGGGCCTCGGGAGGCGCGGAGGCCTCCTCTACGTCACCGCGATCTTCGCGTCCCTCCACATCTTCTTCCTGAGCGGGGTCGACCTCGTCTTCGTGTTCGCGGTGGGGTTGTTCTACGGGATCATCGTCCTCAAGACGCAGAACCTGTGGGGCGTGATCCTGAGCCACAGTCTCGGGAACGTCGTC
>DATGWB010000119.1:0-11865 GCA_035299725.1 Thermoplasmata archaeon | reverse complement strand
CCCGCCGGATTTGCTACGTGGGAGTCGGCGCTGAAGGCGTGGAACGTGCCTAAGGAGGAATGGAATTCAGCCAGCGCGATCGTCGACCCGGAGGGGCGCGGACCTAGGATCTACTTTCAGCAGATGGATACCCCGAAGCCCGGGAAGAATCGCCTCCATTTCGATCTGAACGTCAGCGGGGGACCCGCGGTTTCGCTAAGCACTCGAAAATCGCAGGTCGATCAGGAGGTCGATCGAATCCTCGGACTGGGCGCGACAAAGCAGAAAGTGTGGGACGTGCCTCCCCGGTCCAAGGCGGAACTCGGGGAGTACTGGGTCGTCATGCAGGATCCCGAGGGCAACGAGTTCTGCGTCCAGTGAAACCCATGCGCACGGACTTGACCGAAACCAACCTATTGATGAACGACGTCCATTCCTATTCGTGGCGCGCGTCATCTTCCACGTGGACATGGACGCGTTCTATGTGAGCGTGGAGCGGCGGGAAAATCCGGACCTCGTGGGGAAGCCAGTCATCGTCGGCGCGGATCCGAAGGAGGGCCGCGGGCGCGGCGTCGTCATGGCGGCGAGCTACGAGGCCCGGCAGCTCGGCGTCCGGAGCGGCATGCCGATTAGCATGGCCTGGCACAAGCTGCCGCAGGCGACCTACCTCCGACCGAACTACGACCTGTACGCCGCCGCGTCGGAGAGCGTCATCGACGTCCTGAGATCCCACGCCGGCATCCTCGAGCATGTGAGCATCGACGAAGCATTCCTCGACGTCTCGTCCAAGGTCAAAGGGTTCGACGATGCGGCGGACTACGCCCGCCGCGTGAAGGCGGCGGTCAAGGAGCGGGAGGGGCTCGCCTGCACGATCGGCGTCGGGCCTAACAAGTCCGTGGCGAAGATGGCCTCGGATCTGGCGAAACCGGACGGCCTCAAGGTCGTCCGACCCGAGGAGGTCAACGCCTTTCTGGACCCGCTACCCGTCACCCGGATCAGCGGGGTCGGTGCGAAAACCGCTGCGATGCTCGAACGGGTCGGGGTCCGGACAATCGGAGAATTGGCCCGGTTCCCCGGCGCCGAGCTGAAGAAGCTCATGGGCAAGAATTCGGTCTGGCTGTGGGCCATCGCTCGGGGCATCGAGGAACTGCCTGTCGAGGAGCGGCCCGATCCGAAGTCGATCAGCGTGGAACGAACGTTCGACAAGGACGTCTCAGACTGGCCCCGGATCGAATCGACGATTCGGGACGTGGCCCACAACGTCTTCCTCCGAGCCCGGGCCCAGGGAGCGACGTTCCGCACCGTCGGCATCAAGATTCGGTTCGAGGGATTCCAGACCCACCTGCGGGAGCGGACGCTCGCCTCCCACGTGCTCGACGAGAAGGTCCTCGCAGACGTGTGCGTCGAGCTCGCGAAAGAGTTCGCCGAAGGCAGTCACCGGTTCCGCCTCATCGGGGTTCGGGTCACGAAGCTGCAGCGGCCGAAGACGAGGCAGCCCCAGCTCACCGCCTTCGAGTAGTCGCACGAGTTATAGTTAAATAACTATAACTCCTCCGCGCCTCCTGACCATAATCAACTGATCCGAAGAGGGCCTACCGTTTTCTGCGGCCACGGGGCTTCGTCGGGGCTTTGACTCCAACGTTCCGGGCGAGCCGATGCAACTCGCCTTGGTCCATCCACTCGACTTTCAAGTACTTGAACAGCTCCCGGTCCGTCATCCCGAGCCGCCGCCCTTCCGCGATGCAGACCTTGTATGCCTCGATCTCGGTGGGCGCATCGGGGTAATTGAAGCCTTCCGGGAAAAGCTGCTTCCCTTCCCGGAACTGGCGGACGTGGACGAGCTCGTGCACGACATCGAGATAGATGTCCCGCCGGTTTCCCGTTCGCAGGTAGTGCGTCGAGACCACGAGGTGTCCGTCCTCGTCGTTGACGCCCATGTACCCCCATTTCGAAGAGAAGAACTCGACCTTGAGCCCGCGGAGGACGGACTTCGTCCTCGGTCCGAAAATCCCGCGGACCGCGTCCACGTTCTCGAAGCTCTTGAAGTGATCGAGGAATCGTTCGTAATGCAGGCGGATGTTCTTTGGAATGACGACGTTCGGGAGTTTCACCTTGGAAGCCATCATCGTTGCCGCACCTCCGAAAGGATTCGTAGGGCTTCTTGGCTGTGGCTCTTCGGATCGACGGTTCGGTATGCCGACAGGATGGTCCCGTCCGGGCCGATGATGTAGGTCACCCGCTTGGCGACGCCGAGGAACCCCAACGCCTTGAATGCCCGCGTGATTCGTTTGTCAGGATCCGCCACCAAATCGAACGGCAAGTGGTACTTCTCGCGAAACGCGCGGTGCGACGTCTCGTCTTGCACACTGATGCCCAAGACGACCGCTCCAGCCGATCGGAAAGCCGCCGTGTCGTCCCGGAAGGCGCACGCCTCTCGTGTACATCCCGCGGTGTCGTCCTCCGGATAGAAGAACAGCACGACCGGCTTGCCCTGGAAGTCCCGAAGGCGGATGGGGACGCCATCCTGGTTCGTCCCCTCGAAGTCGGGAGCGCGAGTGCCGGGTTCGAGGAGGTCGCCCATCGGCCGCCTTCGAACCGTCCGTCGCATTTCAATGATTGCCCTGTCCGGTCCGACGCGTATCTATACGCCCGACCTCAACCGGAAAACTGTGACCAGTCTTTCAAGATCTCACGAGCGGCGTTGTAGCCAGGGGCGCCCGTGATTCCCCCACCGGGGTGGGAGCCGGATCCACACAGGTACAGGCCCTCGATCGGAGTCCGGTAGCGTGACCAACCGGGGACCGGACGGAGGACCAGGGACTGGTCCAGCGTCATCTCACCGTGGTAAATGTGGCCTTCCGTCAGCCCGAACCGCTCTTGCAAGTCGACCGGCGTGAGGACCTGCCGGTGGAGGATCAAGCGCTCAAGTCCGGGCATGTACTCCTCGAGGATCGCCGTCGCACGTTCGGCAAGTTTCTCTCCTTCCGTGTCCCACGTCCCGCGACGCAGGGCGAACGGTGCGTACTGCATGAGGACGGACATCACGTGCTTCCCCGGAGGGGCGAGGTCCGGATCCACGACGGTCGGGACGGTCACATCGAGGAACGGCGCGGCCGACGGCCTTCCGTACTTCGCATCATCGTACGCCCGTTCGATGTATTCGAGCGACGGGCATACGCGGAAGTGAGGCGGCACTCCGTCCCTGGCGAGGGACCATCGGGGCGCGCCGTCGAGGGCGAAGTTGACTTTCGCCACGACTCCGTTCATCTCGAAGTTCCGAACATGATTCAGGAATTCCGGTCCGAGCTCCTCGGGCTCGACCAGATGCAGGAACGTCCGCTTCGGGTCGGCGTTCGACGCGACGACGCGCGCGCCGACCGTCCCGCCGTCGACCTCGACCCCGGTCACGCGTCCGTCGGCGCTCACGATGCGCGTCACCTCCGCGCCGGTCCGAATCGTAACCCCGGCGTCCAGGGCCGCTTGGCCGAGCGCCTCCGCGAGCGCCCCCATGCCGCCCCGCACGAACGCCGAGCCGGTCCCGTGGACATCGGGGCGGAACCGAGGGACCAGTCCGAAGGCGGTGCCCGGCGAGAACGGGCCTTCGTAGGTTCCAATCAGGCCGTCGACCGCGAGGCTCGCCTTCAACAGCTCCGTCTCGAACCACTCGTTCAGCAAATCGCGGATCGACATCGGTGGGAGGCGGAGCATCTGCTGCATCACGTGCTTGCCCAGGCGCCGCAGCCGGAGCGCGCGGCGGAACAGCGAAACGCCCTCCCCCCAACTCGGCGACGGGAGACTAGGCGGCGTCATGGCGAGGATCGGATCCAGCGCCTCAGCGAATTGGCTCAGGAATTCGATGAATCGCGGATACGTCTGCGCGTCCTTCGCCGAGACCGAAGCGAGGCCCTTCGCGGTCTTCTGGACATCCCTCCAGATGGGGAGGGCCCGGCCATCGCCCAGCGCAACGACGTCGGGGTCCGGCTGGATGAATTGGACCCCGCGCGCGACCAGGTTCAGATCCTCGACGACTTCCGGACGTAGGAGGCCGCACACAGACGCCCCGGTGGGCCCGCGGAAACCGGGAGCAATCTCCTCCGTCGTTGCAGGGCCGCCAACCACGGCGCGTTTCTCGAGCACGAGCACCCGGCGTCGAGCGCGCGCGAGATACGTGGCCGCCACGAGGCCGTTGTGGCCGCCGCCCACGATCACGACGTCGTACGCCTCGGCCAAAGGTCACACCCGCAGGAGGGCCCAGTCTTTCAGGATTTCCCGCGCCGCGTTGAGACCGGGCGCGCCCATCACGCCGCCGCCGGGGTGGGCGCCGGAGCCGCAGAGGTACAGCCCCTTCAGCGGCATACGGTACTGGGCCCATCCGGCCGTCGGACGGAGGAAGAACAGCTGGTCCGGGGTGAGCTCTCCATGGAAGATGTTCCCGCCCGTCAGGCCGATCATCTGCTCAAGGTCCCAGGGGCTCAGCACCTGCCGGTGGAGGATGATCTTCCGGAGGTTCGGGATGTACTCCTCGAGGGTGTCGAGGACCGTGTCCCCGAACGCCTCGCGCCGTTCCTCCCACGTGCCCTTCCGTAACGTGTACGGGGCATATTGGATGAAACACGACATGAGGTGTTTCCCCGGCGGCGCCAAGGTTGGGTCGAGGGTCGACGGGACGCACATGTCGACATAGGGTCGGTGCGAGTAGTCGCCGTACTTCGCGTCGTCGTAGGCTTTCTCGATGTAATCCACGCTCGGTCCGATCGAGATGGCGCCCTGAAGGTGGACTCCGTTGCCCGGGAGGCACGAAAAGCTCGGTGCCTCCTTGAGAGCGAGATTCACTTTGCCGGAGGATCCTTCGATCTTGAAGTTCTCGATGCCCCGCACGAAGTCGGCGGGGAGGTCGGACTTCTCGATCATCTTCAGGAAGGTGCGCTTCGGGTCGGCGCCGGATGCGATTACCTTCGCGAAGAGCTTCTCCCCGCTCGCCAGTTCCACGCCGATTGCGCGGCCGTCCTGCACCAAGATGCGTCGTACCTCGGCATTCACCCGGATCTCCGCGCCGAAGAGGCGGGCCGCGCGGGCGATCGACTCGCTGACCATCCCCATCCCGCCGCGGACGTAGCCCCACGAACGGTACGCGCCGTCGATCTCGCCCATGTAATGGTGCATTAGCACGTACGCGGTTCCGGGCGAACGCGGCCCGAGCATCGTGCCGATGATCCCGCTCGAGCAGAGGCTTGCTTTGACCACATCCGTTTCGAACCACTCATCGAGGTAGTCGGCGGCGCTCATCGTCATGAGCCGCGCGAAGGTGTACAGCTCGTCCTCCGTCAACGTCTGGACCTGTTTGTTCAGCGCGAGGAGCTTCCGGAGTTCTGAGGGATTGAAGGAGCCCACATCGGGCGGCGTCATCGTGAGGGTCGGTGCGATGAACTTCGCCATCCGGGCCATCAGGCGACCGAATTTCGGCATGGCCTCTGCGTCGCGCCGCGAGAACTTGGCGACCGCCTGGAACGTGTCTTCCTCGTCCCCGCGGTAGAAGAGGTATCGTCCGTCGGGCAGCGGCAAGAAACTCGATTCTTGTGGGATGACCTCGAAGCCATGCGATGGCAGATCGAGATCTCTAATGATCTGCGGCCGGAGGAGGCTGCACACGTACGAGCAGACGGTGAACTTGAATCCCGGGTAGACTTCCTCGGTGACCGCGGCGCCTCCGAGGACATACCGGCGCTCGAGGACGACGACCTTCTTTCCGGCTTGGGCCAGGTACGCGGCCGTCGTGAGGCCGTTGTGGCCTCCTCCGATCACAATGGCGTCATACGCTCGCGCCACGATGCCGACCTCATTCAAGGCGCGTCGCGTCGGCAACACTCCGCGCGCGCGGCGGGCCGCGCGGGGTAACGAGCGCCGGGTTATATCGTTTGTCGGAGACCGCAAACTGAATCAAACGGATTGCACAAATGGCTTCTACTCAAGATGGTGAGGATTCCATCTTCGGGACCGCAGGAACGCGGCCGCGAGGATGAACAAGATCGCGAAGAACCCCAGCGTCGATTCCGCAAGCGCTGGCGGCGAAAGGGCCGAGCCAACCGCAACGAGGAACGCTAGATATCCAAACAGACCCCACGAGATGAGGAGCAGTTGGCTCCTCCCCACTCCCGCGATCCGGTTCCTAGCATGTCCGTTGATCCCTTTCGAAAACCGTACGTAGGATAATGTGACGACCAGCATGACCAGCACCAGAATTTCTGCTGCGAGAATCCCCAACGGGCCAGTCGAAAGTCTGAGTCCGAGCTCCGCCAAGAAAGCCCCATAGACAGTGTGCACGAAGGCGACCCCTGCGGATCCTCCCAATTCGCTCGTATCTTGTGGTCCTCCGCTAACGATTGGCCACACTCCCACGTGTGCGGGCCTAGGTGGCGATCCGATAACCTTCAGAACTTGTGATCGAACAACCAGGACCGTAACGATCAGGATACTCACGCTGACGCCGATGTCGAGGTACGTGTCGTTCGTGACGAAAGCGATGAGCCTTGGAGCAATCGTTGCGGCGGCAAGGAGGAGCGATCCGATCATGATGGGTCGAACGACGCGTCGGTCCATCGGCCTCGGGCGGGCCAGGTAAGCGGCGTGTACGAAGGTGGCCGCGAAGACCGCGGCGCCCACTGCAATCGGAAGATCCGCTCCAAGTGCTATCAAAAGAAAGGGGCTTGCCGATAACCAGATTGCGGGAATCGCGAGTGCCACAAAGTCTCTGAACCGTCGTCTCTCGAGGTCCTCCATCCGGGAGTCCCATGATCGCTAGATGGCATATCTGTACCGCTGCGAAGAAGAGGCCGTCTGTGTTCCCCGCGTTGCCTCAGATTGGATTGCTCGCTGAGGGAACCGTTTATATCGTTTATTCGCGGTCCGAGTGCGCTCGGAGGAGGAAACGTGCGACGCGGTTCACCGTTTC
Organism: Thermoplasmata archaeon; assembly: GCA_035299725.1. Classification (GTDB taxonomy): domain Archaea; phylum Thermoplasmatota; class Thermoplasmata; order RBG-16-68-12; family RBG-16-68-12; genus RBG-16-68-12. The sequence continues at coordinate 4,937 of DATGWB010000119.1, read as the reverse complement.
ATTCGCGCACGTCGGCATTATGCGACAGCTGGGAGTGGCGAGGATGGTCGGGATATCTTGCGGCCTCGTCGTACTCCCTCGTCCCGGAGATGGAGTATTACGCGATCCGTCACTCGGCGGGACTGCTCGACGTCTCGCCGCTCTACAAGTACCTCATCACCGGGAAGGATGCCCTGCACCTCGTGAACAAGGTCGTCACCCGCGATGCGTCGAAACTCGCGAAGGGACAGATCTACTACACGCCCTGGTGCGATGAACGCGGCAAGACGGTCGACGACGGCACGCTTTGGAATTTGGGGGACGGCTCCTTCCGAATGACGTCCGCGGAGCCGAATCTGAAATGGTTCCAAGACGCGGGGATGGGACTGGACGCCGAAGTGACCGACGTCTCCGAAGACATCGGGGCGCTCGCGCTCCAAGGGCCCTCGTCCCGAGCGATCTTGCTCGAGGGTGCCGACGGCGCCGTTCAGAAACTCAAATATTTCCGATTCGTCCAGACGAAGTTCGAAGGCATTCCCGTCCAGATCTCGCGGACCGGATACACCGGCGACCTCGGATACGAGATTTGGGTCGAGCGCGAACGGGCCGAGGCGTTGTGGGACGTGCTCATGAAGCGGGGTCAGGGACACGACATCACGCCCGCGGGGATGCTCGCCTTGGACATCGCACGGATCGAGGCCGGGCTCATCCTCGCGGAGGTCGAGTACATGCCCTCGCGGAAGGCGGTCATCGATGCGCAGATGTACTCGCCCTTGGAACTCAGCCTCGACTGGACGCTCGCGGCGAACAAAGGTCCGTTCATCGGGCGGAAGGCCCTCCTCGAGGAACAGCGGCGCGGTCCCGCTCGGCGCACGGTCGGACTCCAGATCGACTGGCAGACCGTGGAGCGTTTCTATTGGGACATGGGTCTTCCGCCACAGCCGCCCACGGAACCGTGGCGGGAGAAGGTGCCGCTCTACTCCGGATATCGTCAGATCGGTTGGGCCACGAGCGGTTGCTGGTCACCGCTGTTGAAGCGGTACATCGCGCTCGCGACCGTCGCCTCCCCGTATTCGCGGCCCGGCACGCGCGTCGAGATCGAAGTGGCCGTCGAGTGGGAGCGACACCGAGCACCCGCGACGGTAGTCGAACGACCGTTCTTCGAGCCGGAGCGAAAGAAAGCCTGAGCCGCGCGGCAATCCCTTTATCGAGTCCACGGTTACCGTCGGGGCCATGGCGTTAACGGACGCGATCATCGTCGGTGGAGGTCACAACGGTCTCGTCGCGGCCGCGTACCTCGCGAAGGCCGGCCTCAAGGTCTTGGTCCTCGAACGCCGACCCATCGTGGGCGGCGCCTGTGTCACCGAGGAAATTCATCCGGGATTCCGCGCGTCGACGCTCGCCTACACCTGTGGCCTCCTGCGACCCGAAATCAAGGCCGATCTGGACCTCCCGGCCTTCGGACTGGAGGAGCATGTGTACGATCCGTCCGTATTCCAACCGTTCCCGGACGGCCGGTTCTTGCTCTACCGGAACAACGAGGAGTCGAATCGGAAGCAGATTGCGAAGTTCTCGAAGAAGGACGCGGCCGCCTGGTCTCGGTACACGCGTTTCTGGGACGAGTTCGCGGAGCTGGTCGAGCCGACGTTGCTCGCCCCGCCGGTCTCGCTCGCAGACCTCGCCTCGTTGGTCCGAACCCCGGAGGCGGAGGACTTCCTGCGGCGGATCATCTTCAGCTCCATCGCGGACATGCTCGACGAGTTCTTTGAGTCCGAGGAAGTGAAGGCGTCCCTCGCAACGAGCGCGGTCGCGGGAACGATGGCCGGACCGCGGACCCCCGGGACCGCCTTCGTGCTGGGACACCACAGCCTCGGGAACATTGGCGGCGTGAAAGGGGTCTGGGGTTGGTCTCGTGGCGGGATGGGAGGGATTTCCGAATCGATCGCTCGTGCCGCACGCCACCACGGCGCCATGATTCGGACGAGCGCGGAGGTTTCCCGAATCCTCACGCAGGACGGACGAACGGTCGGGGTCCTGTTAGCCGATGGGACTCAAGTCGAAGCGCGCGCGGTCCTGAGCAATGCCGATCCGAAACGCACGTTCTTGCGTCTCATGCACTCGGAAGACCTGCCCGTCGAATTCGTCCGGGGGATCGCGCGAATCCGATTCGAATCCTCATCGTTCAAGCTGAATCTCGCGCTGGATGAGCTCCCTGACTTCCGCGCAATTCCCGGGACTACCGTCCAGCCCCATCACAAGACGATCATCGACCTCGCACCCTCGATGGACTACCTGGAGCGGGCGTACGACGACGCGAAACGGGGCCGGCCGTCGCGAGATCCGTTCCTCGAGTTCGTGATTGAGTCGGCGAATGACCCGACGGCCGCGCCGCCGGGGATGCACACCCTCACGGTCTCGGCGAAGTTCGCACCCTTCGATCTCGCGAACGGATCGTGGGACACCGAATCGAGCCGCTTTGCCGACCGAATCATTGAGACCCTTGGTGAGTACGCGCCGAATATTTCCCGAGCCATCGTGGCGACCCACTGGAGGTCTCCGCTCACCATGGAAACGGAGTATGGCCTGACGCGGGGCGACGTGTTCCACGGAGCGATCTTGCCGTACCAGATGTTCTCGTTCCGTCCGATTCCGGGATGGTCATCGTACCGCACACCCGTCCGCGGTTTGTACCTGTGTGGAGCCGGTGCGCATCCGGGCGGTGGAGTGATTGGAGCTGCAGGCCACAACGCCGCGATGGCCGTACTCGAGGACTGGCCCAACCTCCGGTCTGCGTGAGTCAGGCCTCGCGCACCTGCTCCTCATATGAATTCGAGAATCCGGATTCGCCGCTCTCGAGGAAGTTCGTCAGCGAGACGAAGAGTTCCGACCATCGGCCCCGCTGACGAACGATGTCCCGGGGATCATTGTCGGTGAATCCCTCGATCGAGAAGTAGATAGCCGTCCCGCTCGCCTTCTCCTCAAAATCGAATACGATCGAGAGATCGGAGTTTCGATGGGACCACTGGAGGGCGATGCGCTGGGCGGGCTTCCACTCGGTGACGCGAATGGGCCCGTCGTCCCACCCGAACGAAAAGACGCCACCGGGCGGAGGTTCGACCGCAGCGGTCCCGCGGGGCTGACCGCCGGTCGACCAATGGTCGAGTTGGATCGGATCGGTGAACGCGCCGAACACCTGTGACGGCGGCGCCTTGATGAGGACGGTGAGGCGCAATTCGCGACCGGTCAGCGGGGAATGGTCGGGCCGCACGCTATCGGTCCGACCTTCCGAAATGGACTTCAGATTCCCAAGGCACATTCGCCACGCGTCTTGCACCGTCCCGCAGGTCGTGTCTTCGAACGGGACTCCAAGATGACGAACTCGAAGGAGGGACTTTTCTTCGTCGCGATCCTCGAGCTCATGCGAAACGCGCGTCTTCGACCCTTGGATCGGCCATGTGAACGCAAACCGCCGGAGCACTTCGCCTTCGTCAATCGTCGTCTCCCAGGATCGCCCCTCGGGCAGGATGATGCAGGTCTCCCCGCCAAATTTGAACGCACCGCCCACCTTCGGATCGATTCGACACCAACCACAGAACCAGCGCGAAAGGTGTTCAATCCGCAGGAGTCGTTCGAAAACGACCGACCTCGGGGCACCGATTTGGATCTTGAAATCGTAGTCGAACGTCATCGCGGTCGCTCGAATTGTTTCTCGAAGCTGAATCTCGCGACAGGCATAAACTCACGCGAGACCTATGACGGCCTTGACTTGAGATTCACGCAGCTCGATGGCGCCTGCCTCGCCGTCGATGGGTTCGACCCGGCCGATGCTCGTCCTTTGGATCGAAAGGCTCTTTCATTCGTTTCGAGACGTACCGCTCGAAGTCGTGGACCTGCGATTCTTGGGCGCTGAATCGGCCGCCTTTCCAGGCGCGCGAGCGGGTGCCTTTCTGGGTTCGTTCACAGACGGACCAATCCTGGCGATTGATCAGATCCCAGAGGTCCACCGCGTCGCTGGGGTCGAAGTCTGGCTGTTTCATCACGTCTGTATCGAAGTACCAATCGCATTCGATCGTCGTGTGCGTCGGGCTTCGTGGCCAGAGTCGGTGGACCATGAGGTAGTCCGGGTGTAGACTGAAGAACATGTGGGGGAACACGAAATAGTAGTCGACACGACGACGGTCCTCCTCCGTCATCCCTCGGAGCGGGGGCCGCTTCGTGTATCCGGACCAAACCATCGACGTGTAGTCCTTGGAAAACTCCATGAAGCCCCCGTTGAAGTTGGGAGCCCGCGGTTCCCTCGTCAGGTATGCCGTATACGCCCCGGAAGTGTAGTGCGTGATTCGGTTGAATTCCGGATGAATCGGAGCGCAATGGTAGCATTCGGAATAGTTCTCCCCGAGGATCTTCCAATTGGCCTCGATCTCGTAGGTCTTTCGGGCTCCGAGGCGCAGGTCTTCGAATGCGAATCTCCGAAACCGGGAGAAGAACTCCCCCATCTCTTCGGGGAGGTCGGGCGCACGGTCGTCAAGATTCGCCCAGACGAATCCGCCCCAGGTGCCGGTCCGAAACGAACGGAGGCCGTAGTCCTCTTTGCGGAAATCCACGAGCGCTTCCGTGTGGGGCGCACCAACCAGTTTTCCCTCGACGCTGTAGGTCCAGGCGTGGTACGGGCAAACCAGGGATCCGAGCTTTTCTCCATCGGCCATGCCGACAATGCGCGTCCCTCGGTGCCGGCAAACGTTGTAAAATCCGCGGACGTTTCGATCGTCTCCTCGAATGAAGAGGAGGGACTCGTTTCCAATTTCCCGAACGAAAAAGTCCCCGGGATCCGGGATTTGGTCCGAGCGACCGACGTTCAGCCAACTCCGGAAATAGAACCGCTCGAGTTCTTCATGGAATATCGTCTCGTCCCAGAAGGATCGCCCGGTCAAGAGGGTCGATGCTGAGAGGTGTTCCCC
>DATGWB010000118.1:0-3913 GCA_035299725.1 Thermoplasmata archaeon | reverse complement strand
GGCCCGCGAGCAACGTACCCGCGATCGTTTCGGCGGTAGAGGCCTCGCACATCATGCGACTCGCGCGGAGGCAGAGACCGACCACACCGCACCAAAAAATCGAAACGCGTGGAACCTGATGATGCTTCGGGGAAGAGTGGGCAGCGAGGAGTGGGCAACCCCCGACCATTGGGTTGTGGGCGGGTCGTCCGGCCACCACGCAAGCAAGGCGGCGACCGTGATCCTCGCAGGCGCGCTGGCCCTCGGCGTCTTCATGCTCACCCCTCGCCCTCACATCTTCCTGTCGAACGGCCGATTTAGCCTGTCCAATTGTGATCTCTCGACCTCGAGCCAGGTCGTCCGGGCGACGTTCACGTTGACGAACACGGGCCACGTGGATGGCTTCGCCGACGTCCACCTGAACGTCGATGGCACATCGGCGACGGTAAACGAATTCGGTGTTCAAGCGGGAGCGTCCATCCCAGGGGAGCTGACGTCACAGCTGCCAGATTGCGGGAGCCATTCCTACTCGCTCCTGCTCTGTATCCCCTATGGAGGGCGAGGAAGTTACTGCTGAGACCTGATGCGCTTTGAACACACAGACCCTGCAATCCGAACGGCCGAGCTCCGACGTCACGCCTTCGGACGCTTCCAGCGCCGCAACGGCGCGACGGTTCGTGCGATTCGCCCGCGAGTCCTCGCCCACCAGGCTTCGACCCGCGGGTACGATCCCGGGTTCTCCTCGACCCAGAACAGGAACGCGAGGGCCAGGAAGAACGCCGCGAGGGCGATCAGAAGGTAGAACGGCCACCGGGGGATCGGCTCTTTCACGCCGAACGCGGAGTCGGGGACAATTCCATCAACGCCGAGGATCGTCAAATTGAGATCCCCGCGACAAGACGGCGGTGTGCACGGGTTTGTGGCGTTCGCGCTCGTTGCCTGATTCCACAGAGCGTCCGTGAAGAATCCTCGCGATTCCATCCTAAACGCCGTCAAGGTCCCGCTCACGTTACCTTCGAAGATGACCGAAAACCGAATGAAATAGCTCGACTGGGAGAAAATCGATCCGTGCGGCATGTCCCGACTGTCCGCGGCGGTTACGATCGTGAAGTTCAGCGCCCTGGAGGTGCCCGGATCCACCCGGGTGGCGGTCCAGCTCCAAGTCCTTGTGCCCGTCTCGGCGATCTTGGGATACGCGTACGGCCAGGACGAGTCGACGGGGATGCTCTCCTCGATCGTCGCATACCGATAGATGTTCGCATCCACGGTGACATTGATCATCGGCTCGGAGTACGTCGAATTGAAGTAGAACTCGAACCGCCCGCTGTCCCCGGGGGCCAGTTCGGGCGATGCTTGGACCGAGATGAGCTTGTTCACCTTACCGACCGCACCCCAATCCTCCGCGGTCGCCGGCGGAGACAAGACCACGGCGAGGACCAGCAAGGCGAGGGCCAAGGCCGGGGCCCGCATGATGCGCGCCGAAGCGGCTGGGTCTTCATATAGGTATCGCGGAGTGTATCGCGGAACAGAGTGTATTCGAATCCGCCATTTGTTGGAGCGTCTCGCGCAGTCGTCGTCCCGAAAGAAAATGCGGAGTCGCTGCTCCGAAACTTGCTGATGGCGCACCTCGTCGACCGGACGATGAAGACCGTGAAGCGGGGCGATACGATTCTCATCCCGGTCACGGCCGAGCCGCATTTCGATCTTGCCCCATTTCGCGCACGCCTCGAGCCGCATCTCGATCTTCCCAATCGCTGTACGCCACGGGATCCGCGCCTCGAGATTCGCGATCGGCTGATGGCCGCGGACATTCCGTTGGAGCATGTGCCCCGACGATGGGAGCGCATCGGTGACGTCCTCGTCATCCGACTGCCTTCCGAAGGGCAATCGAGTGCTCGAGCAATCGCCGAGATATTCGGGAGAGTCCTCGGCGCTCGAACCGTGGTCCAAGACCGGTCCGGAATCCACGGGCCCCTGCGCCTTCCGGACGTGCGAGTCTTGTGGGGAGACGGAACGGAAACGGTCCACACCGAGGGCGGCATCCGGTATGCGATGGACGTCGCGCGGGTGATGTTCTCCTCCGGCAACCTCGCCGAGCGAGTCGGAATCGCGGAACGGGTCCGTCCCGGCGCGGTCGTCGTGGACCTGTTCGCCGGGATCGGTTACTTCTCGTTGCCGATTGCCGTTCGAGGCCGAGCCGATACCGTGTATGGATGCGAGCTCAATCCAATCAGTTTTCGCTACCTAGTCCAGAACACGCGGCTCAATCGCGCGACGAATTTGGTGCCGCTTCTCGGCGACTGCCGGGTAGTCGCTCCGCGAGGGATCGCGGATTGGGTGATCATGGGCCACTTCGACGCGCGCGACTACTTGGACGTGGCGTTCGACGCCCTCCGCCGGAACGGGACGATCGTGTACCATGAGCTATGCCCGAAGGAGCAGTATCCTGATGCGATGACCCGGAGGCTTGCCGCGACCGCACGAGCTCATTGGATGCATATTCAAGCGATTCAAACTCGAATCGTGAAATCATACGCGCCCGGCATCGTGCATTCTGCGGCACAAGTGGAGGTCATTCGCCAGAATCGACCCTAGGCGACCGAAACACTGATGAGGGATGGGTTCCTGGGGAATGGCGGTGAGCGGAATGAACTGTCCGAAATGTGGAGCGTTGTTGCCCGCGGAAGCCGCGTACTGCCCCTCGTGCGGAACTCCACGGAGCGAGATCGACCACCTCATGCGCCAGGCGGAACGAGCCGTGAACAGGGCTCTCGTCGTCGGGACCACGGTGCTCGACCGCGCGGCGAAAGAACTCCAACCAACGTTCGACAAGGCGGTCCAGACCTTGCGTCCCGCCGTCGAGGCGGTCGGGAGGGCGACGAATGACGTCGTCGTGGCGGTCACCCCCGCGGCCGAGGCCAGCGTGCGGACGGCCAAGGAAGTCGTGGACAAGACCGTCGCGGCCGTGAGGCCGGCGGTCACGAAGGCGACCGAGAAGACCGGGAGCGCGGTCCACAAGATCCGTGAGAAGGTCCGAAGCCGCTAGGGCCCCGGGCGATCCCGGGAGTCCCATCCAAACCGTTTTCTACGCAAGCGGGCCTAGTGGATTCGTGGGCCGCACCAGAGGCGTCGCCGCCTGGAGTCTCGTCGTGCTCTCTCTCGCGGCTTTGGCCATCTCCGCGGGAACGACTTCAGCAACCGCGCCGAGGCCGCTCGCGAGCCCTGCCGGTGCACTCCTGGTCACGTTCGACATTCAGGTCGACGCGGGGGCCGCCGATTACGTCCAGCGCGCCGCGCAGGCGGCCATCGCATCGAATCAGGACCTGGTCATCGTCATGAATACGCCGGGCGGACTGCTCGCGAACATGGTGCAGATCATCAACTCGACGCAGGAGGTGCAGAACCACGGCCTCGCCGTGTACACGTTCGTTCCCCCGGTCGGCTTCGCCGCGTCCGCAGGGAGTTACATCGCGCTAGCGACGAACGCGATTTACATGGGGAGCGGTTCAGTCATTGGGCCGTCGACGCCGTACATCATCGGCGGCGACCCGAGCCAGGTCCAGCACGTTCAGAACTTTGCGATCGGATTGATGCGATCGCTCGCCGAGAAGAACGGCTACAACGTGGCCGCGGCGGTCGACATGGCGGCGAACAACTCGGCCTACACGGCCGACGAGGCCGCCTCGGTCGGGCTCATCACCGGGAGGGCCGAGACCCTCAATGCATTCCTCGCTGACGTCGGATTGGGCGGCGTCCCGGTGACGACGTTCGGCGAGCCCCTGTACGACCGATTCTTGAGCTTCCTCAGCGATCCGACCGTGGACGGCCTGTTCATCTTGGTCGGGATCATCGCGCTGGTCCTCGACCTCTTCCATCGGACGCTGTTCCTGAGCGTCATCGCGGTCATCTTCATCGCCCTCGGATTCCTCGGTGC
>DATGWB010000117.1:0-3724 GCA_035299725.1 Thermoplasmata archaeon | reverse complement strand
GACCTCGACGATGCGGCCAGCATACATGATTGCGATTCGGTCCGAGACCTCAGCGAGCACGGCGAGATCATGGGAAATCACGATGAAGGACGCGCTCACGGAGGTCCGGATCTGTTTGACGAGCTCCAGAATCTGCGCTTGGACTGTGACGTCCACCGCGCTGGTCGGTTCGTCCATGATGACGATTTCGGGATTGTTCGCGAGTGCGATTGCGATGACGACGCGCTGACGCATTCCCCCGGACAACTCGTGCGGGTACATTTTCACGACCCGCTCGGCGTGGTGGATGCCGAGGGACGTGAGGACTTCCTGCGCCTTGCGGTACCCTTCTTTGATCAGGATCCTTCGCGCTTGGCGGCCCAGGAATACTAGAATCAAGCCAACCAAACTCAGGCGCACGAGCCAATAGAAGAGACGAAGCCGGCTGAACTGCCAGGGAACCACCCCGGTCTTGACCACTCTTTCGAAGACGTATCGTTCGAAAAGATTCATCGGTTGCCCACCCAACGCGCGAATCGCCTTCTCCTTTCGAGAAATGTGGATGTCCTGGCGCCTCCAGATGTGCAGGACTTGTTCCTCGATGCCGACGAGCCCGCGGTCTGTGGCGAACTTCTTCACCGCCGCTTCATCACCGTGGGTCAGCTGCAAAAGCGTCAGGAGGTCGCGAATGTCCTGAGAGGTCGCCCTCTCCCTGGCGAGGACACGCCGCGCGAGCAACGCTGGATCGTGGACGTAGACGGCCTCAGCCACTTGGAAGCCAATTGACAGGACGGGGTTCAAGCTCGTCATCGGTTCCTGGAACACCATCGAGATTCGCCGTCCGCGAATCTGAGTCATCGCTTTGCCGACGCGACGGAGGACCCGCTCGTGTTTTCTCGGTCTGAAGCGGTCGCCAGCGCGTTCAGCATACTCCCGCGAGAGGTTCACGAGGTCTTTGTTGTCGAAGACCACCTGGCCACTCGCGATCGCTGCGTTCCGCGGAAGTAGGGAAATGACGGCGAGCCCCAGCGTGGTTTTCCCGCAGCCGCTTTCGCCCGCGATGCCCAGAACCTCTCCGCGTCGGAGCGCGAGGTCGACGCCATTCAGGGCTTTGTAGATCCCCCGTCGGGTGTGGAACTGGACGTGAAGACCGCGAATGGCAAGTGCATCCGGCACGCTAGCTCCGTCTCCGCGGATCGATGACGTCGCGGAGGCCGTCGCCCATCAGGTTCACGGCCAACGCGAACAGCGTAATGACGGCTCCCGGCACGATCACGGTCCACCAGTAGCCGAAGGGGGCCAGGTCCAACCCGATGTTCGCGATGACCCCGAGCTCGGGGACGAGCGCGTTGCTCGGGAGGAAGCCGATGAAGGCCAATGTAGAGAAGATGAGAATCACGGTTCCGACGTCGAGGGAAATCTGGACGAGGACCGGCGGCACAACGTTCGGCAGGATGTGCCGGAACATGATCTTGAGGCGACCGGACCCCGCGGCGCGCGCGCTCTCGATGAACGTGGCCTCCTTCGTCGTCAAGGTCAGGCTCCGCCCGTATCGCGCGTACAGCGGCCACCAGATGATGATTAGCGCGAGCGCCATGTTGAACAGGGTGCGCCCGATCACAAAGCCGACCGCCAAGGCGAGGATGAGAAACGGCACCGAGAAGAACACGTCGGTGACGCGCATGACGACTTCATCGAACCACTTGCCGAAGTAGCCCGAGACGACTCCGATCAGGGTTCCAATCGCCGCACCGACGAGGACGATGAAGAAGGAAATCGCGATGTCGATCCGGATCGCCTTCATCGTAAGTTGGAGCAGGTCGATACAGCCGATCCCGGAGAGCCCGGGGTACTGGGTCGTGCCGAACGGATGACCGAACGACGGAGCTTCCGGCGGCGTTCCGCTGCAGTTTTCGAGATTCGCCTGAAGCTCAGGAGGGATCACGGAGTTCGGATCGCTGATGCCGAGGACACCGGGCGCAATCTGGACGAGGAGCGCGTCCCCGAGGAACACGAGGAAGATGATGAGACCTGCCACGGCGGTCTTGTTTGCGAAGAAGACCCGCGCGGAGAGTTTCACCTCATCGAAACGGGCAGATCCCTCGGCCACGCCCGCCATTGGCGGACGTCCCGTAACGACGGTCCCCATAGCCCTCACTCATACCGGATTCGGGGGTCGAGGAAGGCGTACAGAATGTCCAAGATCAGCGTGGTGACAACGAGGATGAGTCCGAAGACCAGCGTCGAACCCATCACGGCGCCCACGTCTCCGCGGAGGAAGGCGAACGTGGTCCACCAGCCGATGCCTTTGAAGGTGAAGATGTACTCGATGACCACGGCGCCGCCGAAGAGCCCGGAGACGAGATAGCCGAACGAAGTCACGGTCGGAAGCAACGCGTTCTTCTTCGCATGGAAGTTGTTGACCGTCCGCTCGGGGACGCCCTTCGCCCGCGCGAGGCGCACGTAATCCTGCTCGAGCACCTCGAGCATCGAGGCCCGGAGGATGCGGATGATGCCGGCCAAGAGCGCCAGGGCGAGCGCCAGCGCGGGAAGGATGACGTGTAGGAACGCGTTCCAAGCGATCGGCCAGTCGCCGTGGAGGAAGGCGTCCACGGCAAGGATGTGCGTCGGATAGGAAACCGAGTTCGTGTCGTCGAACCACGCCCGGGGTATCGATGGAAGGAGCGCGAGGTCGACGTTGAACTGATAGGGGAGGATGTGCCAGGCGGCTCCCAGCGTCAGGAAGAGCCCGAAGCCGATGAGAAAGAGGGGCATCGAGTACAGGGTGAACGTCGCGACTCGGACACCCTGGTCGAGGATCGAGTCCCGCCGCGCGGCCGAATACACGCCGATCGGGACCGAGATGATCCAGGTTAGAACCGAGGCGATCAGCGTCAACATGATCGTGTTCGGCATGAACCAGAGGAAGCCCGTCACGACGGGCTGTCGGATCGTCGTCGAGGTCCCCCAATCCCCTTGGAAGATCGCGCCCAGCCAGTAGAAGTACTGGATGTACACGGGATCGTTCAGATGGAACCGCTGCGTCAGCTGGTCGATGAGTGCTTGCCGGGCGGTCCCGGTGAGATGCGGATCGATGTATTGGGCGAGAAACAGGGTCGTTCCGCCGATCCGCTCAAGTGCGAAGACAAGAAACGTCAGGCCGATCAGCGTTGGAAGAAGGAGGATGAGTCTGCGGACAACATAGATCCAGAGTTTCACACCGGTCGCTCCGAAAAAAAGAGTCTGGAAGGGTAGAAAAAGGTTACCCCTTAACCCACCAGAAGAAGCACGAATCGGCTCCCGCCCCGATCGTCGGATTGGTCTGGTAGCCCCAATTGCCCTGGTACGGCGTGATGTAGGGCTTCACGATCCAGAAGCCCGTCGTCTGGACCATGTAGACGTACATGTAGAGGCTGACCGCCGTCTGCTCCGCCTGGGCGTATTCCGTCGCGGCGAGGGTCGGGTTCGGTTGGGTGTCTGCGGCGAGGATCTGGGCGGTCAGGTTCACGAACGCCGAGGCTTGGCTGTTATAGAGAGCAGCCTGCGTCGGATGCGTCGCCGCGAGGCCGTTCAGGTAAGTATGGTCCCACCCGTTCGGTCCCGGGTACGTTCCGCCTTCGAGGTACATCGCATCCGTGTAGTCGGACGGATACGGGTAGTCCGCGATCCAGCCAAGATAGTAGATTGGCATGGGGTTCGCGCCCGGAACTGAGAGCCCGATGATCGTGTCGAAGTCGAGGAACAC
>DATGWB010000116.1:0-4755 GCA_035299725.1 Thermoplasmata archaeon | reverse complement strand
CCGGTCCTCGCGCACGTGCCGAAAGGGCTCGGTCCGTTCTTGGACCGCGCGTTCCAGAACGTGCCCGACATGGTGCGGTATTTCGGCGAGGTGACCGGCCAGAAGTATCCGTGGCCCCGGTACGCCCAGGTCTGCGTCCCCGAGTTCGTCGTCGGCGGCATGGAGAACACCTCGATGACGACTCTGACCGAGTACTGCCTCACGGACGAGAAGGCCTACGACGACTATCGGCCGGAAGGGCTCCTCTCCCACGAACTCGCCCACCAGTGGTTCGGGGACTTCCTCACGTGCCGGGCGTGGGGTCACATCTGGTTGAACGAATCCTTCGCCACGTACTTCCAGGTCCTGTGGTGGGAACACTTCTTCGGCAAGGACGACGCGCTCATGGAGCTCGAGGCGGACCGGGACAACTATCGCGAGGAGGCAAGTAAGAACTACAAGCGGCCGATCGTCACGATGAAGTTCGTCGAACCGTCCGACATGTTCGACCGCCACACGTACGAGAAGGGCGCGAACGTGCTGCACATGATGCGGAACGAACTCGGCGACGACCTGTGGTGGAAGGCGATCCGGCAATACGTGAAGAAGTTCGCGGGCCAAAACGTCGAGACGAACGATTTCAAGGAGGCGATCGAGGAGGCAACCGGCCGGAACCTCGACGTCTTCTTCGACCAATGGCTCTACCATGCCGGGCATCCGGAATTCGAGATTGCGTGGTCTTGGGATGAATCGGCGAAACAGGTCGAGCTTCGCGTGAAACAGACCCAGGAAGTGAAGGATCCGGTGCCGCTCTTCAGGGTGTCCACCACCGTGGAACTCGCCGGTCCCGATCGGACCCAGAAGGAATCGATCCGCATCGAGAAGGCGGACCAGGTGTTCCGGTTCGATGCGCCTCGGCGTCCGCGGACGGTCTTGTTTGACCCCGAGGACGCGATCCTGAAGAAAGTGACGTTCAAGAAACCGCGAGATGAGCTCCTGTGGCAGCTCGCGAACGCGGGTTCGCTCTGGCCGCGGATCGAAGCGTGCCGCGACCTCGGTAAGCTCGTCGGAGATCCCAAGGCGATTGAAGGCCTGGCGGCCGCCTTGAAGAACGCCAAGTTCTGGGCGGTCCGGCGAGAGGCCGCCGTGGCCCTCGGGGAGATTGGAACGGCGGCCGCGCGAGACGCGCTCCTGGGCGGGGCGACGGACAAGGACAGTCGGGTGCGGCGGGGCGTGTACCGCGCTCTCGGTAACTTCCGGAAAGATGAAGTGGCATTCAAAGCCCTAGCGAAGGGGTATCGGGAGGACGGCTGGTACTATCCGATGAACGCGGCGGCCCTGGCACTCGCGGAGACCCGGCACGAGCAGGCATTTGAGACGATTGTGAAGGGGATGGATCGCCGTTCCCAGGGAGAGATCCTCGCCCGCGGGGCTTGCATGGCCCTTGCGAACCTGCGAGACGAGCGAGGCTTCCCCCCGCTGGTGAAACGGACCTCGGACGAATATTTCGAGATGGTTCGGTACGGGGCCGCGTGGGCACTCGGCAAGCTCGGTTCGTTCCACGAATCGCGGAGGGACGAGGTTCTCGAGGATCTGTCGACACTCGTTCGGGATCCGAACTACCGAACGCGGCTCGGGGCGACGTTGGGGCTTGGGGAGCTCGGGTATCCAAAGGCAGAGGAAGAGCTCCAGCGAATCTCGGAAGCCGAACCGATGAGCAACCTTCGGACAAACGCCCGCAAGGCGATCTCGACCCTCCGTGAGAAACACGCCGAGGCGGCAAAGAAAGTCGAACAACAGGAGGAGCTGGACAAGTTGAAGGACGAAAACAAGGAGCTCCGGTCTCGCATCGGCGCAATCGAAGCGCGCGTTGAGGCGATTGGAAAGCGGCGGAAACGGTGAACGCGTCGCGATTCTTCGAGAGCTGCAGCGTACGTGTCGAGAAGCCCGGATTACGTCGGGACGTTGCTCGGGGTTGCGGGCTTCTCCGGGACTGAGCCGAGTCCGTGTCTTGATCGGACGAACGCGCCGCCGGTCGTCGGGGGCGGAGCAGGAATGGAGAACTCGATGACGACCGCGTTCTCCTGAGCCTCCGTCCGGATGCCTCGGCCGCCGAAGTCCACGAACAAGGCGCGGGAGAGTTCCTCGTAATACAAGGAGTACTTTCGGCCGCGGCCATGCCGCAACACGATAACGGTCCGCGAACCGTCCCGCTTCTCTTCGTACTCAAAAGCCTTCGTGTACCTCGACGTGAGTTTCGGCATGACCTCCAGGATCGCCTCCAAGTCGAGATGCTTGAACACGAACGCGGTGAACGCGCGATAGACGTTCTCCCCCACCCAGCGGCCGAGCTCTCGAACCTCGTCGTCGGAGAGGAGGTCGATCATTCGCGAGAGAGCTTCGTTCGGCATCGCGATGAACCCGAACCGATCGGCGTACATATCCCATTCCACAAGCCGTCGGAGGGCCTTGTTTGCCAGAAAACTGACGGTGACTCCCTCCCGCTCCGCGCATTCGCGGAGTTGCCTGTCGACCGTGTCATCGATCCGAAATGCGCGCGTCTTGGTCTTCCGGCCTTGCATTCGCCATCTCCCGCAGAAGGCCGGAGGGGGCTGGAGAGATTCAAAAATGTTTGCCTATAATTATCACTTTCGATTAGCCCACCATATCGCACAATGTGATGCGATGCAAACGTGACGCCTATCCCGGCACGCGTGATACTCTCGAGTAGACATGACCCACCCGGTCCGCAACGCCGCGAGGCCCAGAGTGTCTGTAGGCCACACCGGCGCCGATACGAAAGGCTGCTCGGAGAGAGATGCCTCCATGCAAACTCCCCACGTCAATCAAGCTGCCTGGAATGGAAACAGCCGAGGCTTCGCTTGGGACCACCTGAAGCTCGCACACTCAATCCTGGATCCTGAGGCCCTGGAAATTCTCCGGTCGAGTTCGACGGAAGAGATGACCGCGGTCGAACTGAGCCGCCGTTGCGGAATGTCGACCGGCCGAACCTATCGATGGTTGCGCAAGCTCGAGTCCCTCGGGCTTCTCGTTTCGCGCGAAGGCGGCCCGCAGAGGCGTGGGGTGCCTTCTCGGCTGTATCGGTCGGCTCTGCAGTCGATCAGCGTGAGCCTCGCCGAAGACCAGATTCGGACGCGCATCGAAGTGAACGAGGGTTCGGTCCCGCTCGTCTCGGAGTGCATGACGATGATCGACTCGTCGGACACGTCTCCCGTTCCGAGACGCCGTTCGGACCGATGGCGGGTTGGCCTGGAACGCATCCACTTCATTGAACCACCCGCAACGGCGTCCAACTCCCGACGCAAGCTCCCAATCAACCTCCCGGCGTTCCTCGAAGAACCCCTCTCCCGCCTTTGGGAGCGCCGGTGAGGTCCATGCAGATTCTCGAGTTGCTGAAGAAACACTCGATCAGGCAACATGTCCAGATCGTCCCAACGCCGTCCGACCGAGAGGTCGTACTGGACGCGCAACGGCGGCTACTTGAGGATCCAGGCGACGCGGACGCACTCTTCGCGGTCGCGGCGTGGGACGAGATCGTGGGAGACCTCCTGGATGCTTTGGACGTGTTGAATCGGCTCGTCTCACAGACACCGGATTACCCGGGCGTCTGGTGGCTGCGCGCGCGAGTCCTGAAAGATCTGGGACGGGAGCGTGACGCGATCGCGTGCGAGCAGATTGCCCGGATGTATGCCGAACCCGATATCCCGCAAAGCGTCCGCCAGTTCCCCTTTGACGCGCCGACGTGACGTCGGCCGCCCGTCGCCGTGAGGCTTAAGTGGGACCATCCCATCGACACCTCCCGTGAAAGTGTCCATCAACCGCAAGCTCAACGCCGGGCGCTGGCCAATCGTCAAGGTCTTTCCAGGGTTGGATCGGGACGCGCATTTTCGGCGTCTTTTCGTCAACGACGGCCTCCGCGAGACGGTCTTGAAGGAGACTCTCATTCACCTGATTCCGGAAGACGCCTACGCATACATCGATGACGAGAAGGGACACGTCGTGGTCGGGCTGTATTACCTGCAGAGCGGGGAGGAGCGGACGCTGTACTTGGACATCCTCCACGAGCTCGTCCACATTCGGCAGTGGCACGACGGGAAGGAGCTCTGGGATCGGCGTTATAGCTACGTCGACCGACCGACCGAGGTGGAAGCCTACAAATTCGCGGTTGAGGTCGCTCGCAAACTCGGGATGCCGGACCGGGAGATCGCGGACTATCTTCGGGTCGAGTGGACGAGCCGAGAGGAACACGAACGGCTGTGTCGTCGACTCGGTGTCCGCTTGACCGATTCCCGAGCGCACTAGGATTAGACCCGTGGCGGACCGGAAAGGGTCAAATCGGCCAGGGCCGTTGGCGCGTCGAGACCATGGCCCATATTACGTTCGAGGAGTTTCAGAAAGTCGAGATGCGCGTCGGTCGAATCGTTGCCGCGGAGGACTTTCCCGAGGCGCGTCATCCGTCGTACAAGCTCCGAATCGATTTTGGCCCCCATGGTGTGCGGAAGTCCTCCGCCGCGGTTCAACCGTGGTACCGGGCAAGCGGTCTCGTCGGCCGGGCCGTCGTCGCAGTCACGAATTTCCCGCCTCGCCAGGTCGGCCCGTTCATGTCCGAGGTCCTCTGCCTCGGAGCCGTCCAGTCGGACCGCCGGGTCATCCTGCTCCAGCCCGACACGGAGGGGGAGCTCGGTGCTCGGATCGCATGACCCGCGCCGCGAGTTCCTGATCCGTTCGTGCGGCATCTTGATTCACGAGCGGTCC
>DATGWB010000115.1:0-7416 GCA_035299725.1 Thermoplasmata archaeon | reverse complement strand
CCGCGAGGGGATCCGTCGGATCATGGCCCAGAAGGCCGGCGTGCCATACACGGAGCGGAGCGAGGCGACGCCCTCGGACGATCCCGACACCGAGGCACCACTCCCGAGCTCGCCGGTCACGGACCCTGTGTCGCACCCGGCCGCCTCGCCCACGGCCACGGCGAACGAGTGAACCGCGCGATTGAAGCGGTCGGCCGCGGAGGAATCCCGTCCGCCTAAGCCACCTCGGGTAAATCACTCGTGATAATCACAGGCTAAGCCGTTTATAAGCTCGACTTCGTCGTAACTTCGCAATCCTCGGTGGAGAGCCGATGCCGTCCCCCCGAGGCAGCGGAGCCGACGAACCGTGAGCGGGTACCTGCGAGACAGCCAGCTGCGCCGCCAGGTCGAGGAGAAGGTCAAAGAGGCGACGCGGACGCGTCAAGCCGCTGAAGACGGCATCAAGGCGGCACAGGACCTCGTCGAACAAGCCCGCCGGACGGACGCAAACGTCATCGACGCGGAGAAAGCCCTCGCCGAGGCGAACGAGGCGATGGCCTCGAAGGATTACAAGGTCGCCGTGGACAAGGCGGGCGAAGCGCTCGAACGGGGCAAGCGCATCTACCGGGAACGGGCGCGCGCGATCGTCGATTCAAGTTCGGCGCTCGGCCGACTCGCGAAAGGCGTCGGCGGAGAGCTCGCAGAGACCGAGGCGGCGCTCGCGAAGGCGGAAGGCGCCCTCGCGTCCGAGGATCTTGGCACCGCGATCGACCTCGCGAAGAAGGCCTGGAAGCGGAGCGAGAAGGTGCTCCAGGAGCACCTGTCCTCCTCGTTCTCGAAGGCACAATCCCTCATCCTGGCGGCCAAGAACCTGAGCCGGGACGTCGCTCCGGTCGAGGACCTCCTCTCCCGAGCGCGGACCGCGATGGAGAACAACGATTTCCAGAGCGCCCTCGATTTCACGAACGAAGCCCTCGAGACGATCACGGATGACATGACCTCGGCCGTGGACAAAGAGGTCCACGAGGTCGAGGATCTCATCCGGACCGCGGCGGAGCTCGGGGCGGACACGACGAAGGCCACGACGCTGATCGAGCGGGCGCGCGGCGACATCGGGAACCTCGACTTCGAGAAAGCGAAGAACGCCGTCCGGCAGAGCCGCGCGGAATCCGAGAAGGCGCTCCAGCGATCGCTCGACGGCCGCGCGGGGGACTTCTCGAAGTTCGTGCAAGACGCCCGGGCCCTCGGCGCGGACCCGGCCCTGGGCCAGGAGTCGTTCGACAAGGCCGAGGCCGCAATCAAGAAAGGCAACTACCGGGAGGGGGCGCAGCTCGCGAAGCAGGGCTTCCAGGCGATCCAGCAAGCCCAGTTCCAGCGGGTCGTCGGCGTGATCGCCACGTCCCGGGAGAAGTTCACCGCCGCCGCGAACATGGGGATCGACCTCCACGGTCCGATGGCCGACCTGACCAGTGCTCGGGACTTGCTCAAGCGCGGCGCGTTCCGGGATGCGCTCGACGCCGCGAAACGCGCGGACGGCGCGGTCGACGCGATCATCAACGGGTACCGCACGGTGGAAGGGCGGCTCAAGGAGATGCACCGGGCCTTCGCCGAGGCCGAGGCGTTCGGAGTGCAGACGGTCCGCGCGCGGAAACTTGCGGAGGCCGCCCGCCAAGCCTACCAGGAACGCAATCTCGCGGACGTCGCGAAAGCGGTCGACGCCGCGGCCGAGGAGTTGCGGAAGGCCGAACGGGAGCGGGTGATGCAGTCGATCGAACGGGCGGAGTTCGTCCTCACCCTCGGCGAGCAGGCGGGTGCCGACCTCGGCGAGGCGTCGCGGCTCCTCCAGGATGCGATCGTCGCCACGAAGGCGGACGAACATCGGAAGGCGTTGCAACTCGCGGGGGATGCCCAAACGAAGGCCGAGCGGATCCTCGTGGACCGCGCGACGGAAAAGATCGGCGCGCTCCGCGGGGCGTTGCCCCATCTCGGGGACGATGCGGGGACGTTGAAGGCCCTCCTGAATCGAGCGGATGCATCGATCGGCACCCGAGACTTCGAGGACACGTTCCGGGCGCTGGGCGAAGGAGAGAAGTTCGTCGAGATCCAAGTCCGGACGCACGCGGAAGAGATCGTCGGAGACCTCGCGCTCGCCGTTCGAGTGGGTGTCGACCTCGGCGCTAACGTGGCCCCCCTCGAGACGATCCACCGCGAACTGAATGGGTTCCTCACCCGCGGACAGGCGGGGGACATCGTCGCCGCCCGGGAGAAAGCGACGGCGCTCCTTGGCAGCTCGTCGGAGGAACTCCTGGCCTTCGTCCGCGCGCGCATCACGACCGCGCAAGGACTCAAGATCGATGTCGAAGAGATGTCGGACCTCGTTCGCCGGTCCCGCCTCGCCTTCGGGGTCCAGAACTACCACGAGGGACTTCGCCTGTTGAACGAGGCGAACGAGCGGGCCGGCAAGATGACCGCGCTCCATCGCCAAGCGTACAACGCGATCGCGAGCGCTGCCGCCTTCGTGGCCGAGGCGAAGAAGCGCAACGTCGATGTCTTGAAGGTCGTCGAGATGCTCGTCGACGCGAAGAAGGCGTTCGAACGGCTCGACTACGAGCAGGCGCTGCAGATGGCCTCGTCGGCTCGTGCGGAGACGGACAAGCTCACGGTCCTCTATTCCTCGGCCCAGAAGATCCTCTCGTCGCGCGGGCGCCTCGACCTGGCGGCCAAGATCGGGATCGACGCGCCCCACCTCCGGGAGGTGTTCGGCGCGGCGAAGGAGGCGATGAAGGCGAAAGAATACGAGAAGGCCCTCGCCCTCGCGCAGCGCGCCGAAGACGAGTTCACCGCGCTGATCAAGGAGAAGCTCACCTCCTCGCTGGCGGCCGCGGAGGCGACCCTCGGCTCCGTGGAGGGAGTGAACCTCGCGCAGTCGAGCGATGCGATCGTCAAGGCCCGCCAGCACCTCGACGCGGGCGAACTCGAACAGGCGGCGGACCTCACGCTCCGGCTCCGGGAGCAGCTCGACGTCTTGAAGCGGCAAGGGGACGAGGCCGCGACGGCCCTGCGCCGGCTCCGGGAGATCGTGGCCGACGCGGACGCGATGAACCTCCCGCTTTCCGCGACGACCGGTTTGCTCGAGCGCGCGGACCGCGCATACAAGATGGGACAGTTCGACGAGGCCCTCGACCACGCCGCGCAGGCGGAGGCCGAGGCGTCGAAGGAACGCGATCGCGGAATCGCCGTGCGGATGCGAGGCTTCGAAGAGACCCTCAAGCGGGCCCGCATGGACGGGACCGACACCCGATCCGCGGAGCGACTGTACGAGCGCGCGCGCGAGTTCTTCCGGGCGAAGAAATACCGCCAAGCGATCGCGGCCGCCGAGCAGAGCGAAGAAGAGGCGGAACGCGTCGGCCTTCAACAGGGCATGGCGAAACAAGCCGTCGAGTCCGTCGAGCGAAAGCTCCGGGCGATCGGGAAGGGCCCGGTCGCCGTCACCTCGCTCGTGTCCGATTCCCGCCGGATGTACAACGACGGGGACTACGTGAAGGCCCTCGACACCGCAATCCGTTCCTCCGACGCGATCGCCGACCTCCGGATTCTCCTCGAAGAGACCCAGGACGTTCGGAACCGGGCCCAGGGGCTCCTGCAGACCGCCTACGAGGTCGGCGCCGACTCCACGAAGTTCGAGAAGTTCTTCCAGGAGGGCGAGGTCGCCTTCGAGGCCGGTGAGGTGGAACGGGCGCGGTCCGCGTTCGCGGGCAGCATCGATTGGGGCCTCGGGCTCCTGAAGTCGTACGCGCGGGAAGAGTTGGCCAAGGCCGAACCGCTCGTCGAAACGTGCCGGAAGATGGAGGTCGATCCCACCCCGATCCAGAACAAGTTCTCGGAGGCCCGGACGTTGATCGACGCGGAGAATTTCCGGGGGGCGCTCGCGCTCGTCCGGTCCGGCCGGGATGCCGCGCAGGCGGCCCTCTCCGGGAAGCTGAATCGCGCCCTCCAGGAGGCCGCGGAGAACCTCGCCCACGCGAAGAAATTCGGTTCGGATTCTCGGGATGCGGAGGCGCTCCTGCGGCAGGCGAACGAACAGATCCTCCAAGGCGAATTCGACAAGGCCATGGACGTTGTCAACAATGCACTCGAACGGGTCGAGTCCGCGAAAGTCGTCGAGAAGCGGTTCATCGACCTCACGTACAAGGCCGAGACGACGATCCGAAACGGCCGCAAGTTCGGCATCGACATGAAGGTCGCCGAAGAGAAGCTCGCCCAAGCGATGCAGCTGCGGAAATCCGATTTTGCGGAGTCAATCAAGGCCGCGGAGGAAGCGTACCGCGTCGCGTGGGACGCGACCGAGCAGTTCGCGCCGAGCATGAAGGCCTACGTCGACGTCGGCCCGGTCCGGTTGAACGAGTGGGCGGACGCGACCGTCACGGTCGAGAACATCGGCAAGGGACTCGCGAAAGACGTCCGCGTGCGGATCGTCGGCGATGCGGAGACGGAGGGCCTCGCCGAGCTCCCGTCCGTCGGCGCGCACCGTTCGGAGGCGCTGAAGTTCCGACTCAAGATGACCGCGTCCGGCTCCGTGCCGCTGGCGATCCAGATCGTCTCGCACCGGGTGTTCGACAGCAAGGAGTACACGCAGGAGATGATCGCGCAGATCGACGTCTCGGAGCGCGTCCAGGAGAAGGCAAAGCGGCTCACGGCGGACCTCGAGAGCCGGTGCCCGATCTGCAAGGGACTCATCAAGACGGGCTTCAAGGTCACGCGTTGCGGCTGCGGCCGGGACTTCCACGAGTTGTGCGCGACCCGCGTGGGCCGCTGCCCCGTCTGTTTCCGCTCCTTGCAAGGCGCCGTCGAGTGATCACGCGAGACGGCCCGCGGCCGTCTCCACGGCCCCGAGGAGTTGCCCGGTCGCCATCCATTCCACAATCCGGTTCGCGTCCGGCGCGAGCGAGCGGTCCTCGACGAGCGGGGGAATCCCGGACCGCACGAACTCGTACGCCGCCCGAGGCCCCGCGCCGGGACGGAGCGGCTTGAGGAACTCCAGGCCCTGGGCCGCCGCGAGGACCTCCAGGCCGACGACGCGCGCCGCGTTCTCGAGCGACTGCCGGGCCTTCAGGGCGGCCGCCATGCCCATCGGCACGAAGTCCTCCTGGTTCGCCGACGTCGGGATCGAGTCCGCGCTGGCCGGATGGGCGAGGACTTTGTTCTCGCTCGCGTAGCCGGCCGCGACGTACTGCACGATCATCATCCCGGAATTCAGGCCGCTCTTCTGCGTCAGGAACGGCGGCAACTCACTCAGTCGGGTGTCGACGAGCCGCGCGATCCGACGTTCCGAGAAACCGGCGAGGACGGCCATGCCCAGGGCCACGTGGTCGAGGGCCATCGAGAGGGCCTGCGCGTGGAAGTTCCCGCCACTGACGCTCGTCCCTTCCGGGAAGATGAGCGGGTTGTCCGTCGCGGCGTTCATCTCGATCCGCAGGCACGCGGCGGCGTCCTCGAGCGCCGACCGGACGGCCCCGAGGACCTGCGGGATGCATCGGAGCGTGTACGGGTCTTGCACCTTGTGCGGGCCCTTGTGGGACGGCACGATCTCGCTCCGCCGCAGGAGCCGTCGCATGTTGCCGGCGACCTCGCGGGCGCCGGGTTGCGGTTTCAACGCGACGAGGCGATCGTCGAACGGTTTCGGGGAACCGCGCAAGGCCTCGAACGACATGGAGGCGGCGACCTGCGCGTCCTTCAGCAGCCGCAGGCCGTCGTTCACGACGAGGGCCCCGACGCCCGCCATGACGGAGGTGCCGTTGATGATCGCGAGGCCTTCCTTGGACTGAAGGGACAACGGAGCGAGCCTGGCCTTCGCCAGGGCCTTCGCCCCCGGGAGGATCCGTCCGCCGACCTCCGCCTCGCCTTCGCCGACGAGCACGAGGCCGAGGTGCGCGAGGGGAGCCAGGTCGCCGCTCGCCCCGAGCGAGCCGCGTGACGGGATTACCGGATGGACCCCGCGATTCAGGAAGTCCAGGAGGCGGGTCACGAGGAGCCGCCGGACGCCGGAGTAGCCCATCGCGAGCGTGTTCGCGCGGAGCACGATCGCGGCGCGGACCTCATCGCGGCGGAGCGGCGGGCCCTGGCCGATCGCGTGGCTCCGCAGCAGATTGAGTTGCAACGTCCGCACGTCGGCGTCGGAGATCTCGACGCTCGCGAGTTCGCCGAAGCCCGTCTTGATCCCATAGGCCAGCGAGCCTTTCGCGACGACCTTCTCGAGAGCCCGGCGGCTGGCATCCACGCGCTTCCCCGCGGCCGGAGCCAGCGCGACCCGTTCGGCCTGGCGGGCCACCGCGACGACGTCGTCGAGGTCGAGCGACCGGCCGTCGATCGAACGCATGGAGGACCGCCGCGGCATCCCAGTTCCGCGATAAAGCTTTCACGCGCAGTCCAAAGCCGTTAAGCATCCGCCGGCGTTCGGGACCCCGTCCATGCAAATCGTGTTCCTCGGCACCTCCGGATCGTGGCCGACCCCGAGACGGAACGTGAGCGCGGTCGCCGTCAAGCGAGGCCCTGAGGTCCTCCTGTTCGACTGCGGCGAAGGCACCCAGCGGCAGTTCATGCTGAGCAAGCTGAGCTTCATGCAAGTCTCCCGCGTCTTCGTGTCCCACTTCCACGGCGACCATTTCCTCGGGTTGCCGGGGATGGTGCAGAGCATGTCGATGAACGGGCGCGAGGCGCCCCTCGACGTGTACGGCCCGCGCGGCATCGAGCGGCTCGTCGGGGAGCTGCTGTCCCTCGGCTACTTCACGCCGGGGTTCGCGGTGCGGGCGAAAGAGCTCCCGCCGGGCGGCGAGATCGATGGCGGCGAATACGTCGTGCGCGCGTTCGAGGCGGTCCACACGGTGCCGTGCGTGAGCTTCGTCCTCGAGGAGAAGACGCGCCCGGGCCGGTTCAGCGTGGATCGCGCAGAAGCTCTCGGGGTCCCGAGCGGCCCGCTGTACAGTCGGCTCCAGGCGGGCGAGCCGGTCCCGATCGGCGATCGGACGGTCCATCCGGAGGACGTCCTGGGGCCGCCTCGGCGCGGTCGCAAGATCGTGTACACCGGCGACACGATGCCCCATGAGACCCTGCTCGAGATGGCGCGCCACGCGGACGTGCTCATCCACGACGCGACGTCGGATGCGGCCCTCGAGGAGAAGGCGAACCGGTATGGCCATTCGTCCTCGCGGCAGGCGGCGGAACTCGCAAAGGAGGCCGGGGTCGGCCTCCTCATCTTGACGCATCTGAGTCCGCGATATGAGGACCCGACGTCCATCCTGCAGGATGCGAAATCGGTCTTTGCGAACGTACGGGTCGCCGAAGACTTTCTCGAGGTGGATGTCCCCTACCCCGAATGAGACCGGGCGGGGGATGCGACCCTCCCTCGCACGTTATCGTTAGCTAACGATAACGAATCGA
>DATGWB010000114.1:0-26497 GCA_035299725.1 Thermoplasmata archaeon | reverse complement strand
CTCGAGCGCGGCGACCAATTCCGTGTTCATCACGATTAGGAACGCGGCTGGCGCGGCGGTCTCGGGAGCGACGAACGTCGCGTTCTCGACGATCACGGCAGCGGGGTACAACGCCATGTACTTCGCCCCGAACACGGCTGGGAAGGTTTCCACCGGTGACGTCCTCCGCCTCAGTGCGGTGTCGTACCCGACTGGATACCAGGTCCAGATCGTGAGCGGAACGTCCGTGGTCTACACGCACGCCCTGCAGTAGACAACCACGAGGGCCTCTCGGCCCTCCTCTTCACTTTATTTCGATTGACCCCAATCGTCACGCTCGTACAGCGACTCCGGCCGAGGACTTTCACCAGCGTACAATAACCCGTTAATATCCCCGCTTCCTGGAAGGGACGTCGGACCCGGCGCTTGCCGGTTACGATGTTGCGCTGGTGCCGCCAACCCTCTCCCTCCAAGGCGACACTGGCGCTTTTCCTGATTGTCATTGGACAGGGATCGTTCCGGCCAGGCGGGTTACCACGTCCATTTGAACTCTTCGATCGGCAGGGCGAGCGAGGTCGTCGCGTCCGTCACGCGGCTGAACTGGACCATGAAGTCCGCAGCGGTCGCGGCGTCGACCGCTTCGAAGATCACGAGGGCATCGGGCTTGCCGAGCAGTCCGAGGAACTCGTGGACCATGACGTTGTTCGGGATCTTCGGGTGCTTGAACAGGCGGGTGGCATCCTCCCATTGCCCGGGCAGGACCTTGAGCTGCGTCACAAAGAGCATAGCGTCACGGAGGGCGCATCAGGGGCCGACGGTATATAACGATGCGGTGCCGGCTACCGACCCCCGGCGTCGCTCGCCTCGATCGGATGGGTGCGGACATGGATCAGATGGGACTGCGCCACCGTCGTCCCGAGGATCTTGTCGGACCATCGCTGCCGCGGATCTCCGTCGACGACGAGGCCCGCCAACGTATCGAGGAGCGGGAATGCGAACCAGAAGAGCTTCGGGAAGTTCCGCACCGCGGCCTTGGACAAGCTCATCGGGCCGCGCAACGATCGGACCTCGAGGCCGACGATGAACTTGCCGACCGTCGTGCGCGTGACCGCTTCGGAGAACGTCGAGTAGGCAAACAACACCATGCCTCCCGCGACCCCGTACACCCAGGTGGCCCGAATGCCTTCGAGGTAGAGGAACGACCAGAGCGGCGCGAAGACCGTGATGAGGTCGAGGAAGAACGCGACCACGCGTTTCAGCCAATGGACCTGGAACGTGCGGTTATGCCCGAGCAGGTCGAAACCGCTCACCATGAGCGCATCCCGGAATCCGATTGGGCGTCTCGCTATTAATACATCCGCGCGCCCCGTCGCCGCGTTGACAAATCGAAGCCACTCAGCTCGCCCATCATTCATCACGGATCAGCATAGGTTCGATCATCACGGTGGCATGGAAGGTAGGCCGGCGCGAGGAATAGGCTTTGTGCCGGGGGTCGCGCGACCGCTTCGCGCTTCGACACCTATATGGCGCACGCGCCGCTTCCGCGCCATCCGTGGAGTCTCGGACCCCGGAGCAGGAGCGAATCGACCGCGTCCTGCGCGATCTCGTCCAACCGTCCGATTACGTCAAATGGGAGTATTTCTCGCGGCAGCGACTCCTCGCGAGAGGCATTGCAGGCTGGCGTCCGGCGCAGCCGACGCGCGTGCTCGACATCGGTTGCGGCCATGGGGCGCTTTCCCTCACGTTGGCCGAGAGCGCCGGCGTCGACGTCGTCGCGATGGATGTCCTCGAGTCGCGCGTTCGATCGGTTGTGGCGAGGAAGGCGACCCGGGATCCAGAGGCCGCGGCCCGGGTCCGGGTCGTCCGGGCGGACGCCGAATCGTTGCCGTTTCGGGACCATTCGTTCGATGCCATCGCAGCCACCGAGGTCCTCGAGCATCTGGACGAACCCGGGCGGATGTTGTCCGAGGCCCGACGCGTCCTGCGACCTTCCGGACGCCTCTTCATGACGACGCCAAACTCCGATGCCTTGCCCTATCGGATCTTGCGGTTTCTCCCCGACTCCACGGTGTCGCGCCTCGCGGCGTCGCTGACTCAAGAGACATTGCACCCGGAACTCCTCCACGACCACGGGGCGGCCGGCGGGCCTTCCGGCCATCCCGATCGGCACCGCCGCGAGGGCTTCACGTTGCGAGAGCTCGGGCACCTCGGTGCGCAAGCCGGCCTTCGAATGGCGGTGGCCTACACATACCGAATCCCGATCCCGGATCGCGTGATGCAGATCACCCCGCGAGCCTTGTCGCGCTCCGTTGCAACCCTCGGGACTCGTCCGCTTCCGCTCGGACTCCAGCTCTACGCCGAGTTCACGAAAAACTAGGAGGACCTCGGTTGGGAACCATTCGCCTCGTCGCATATCACGCCGGACAATGCGACCCGAAGAAGTGCACGTCCCGTCGGCTCGAACGATTGGGCCTCATGACGTTCGTCCCTCGTCCGTCGGGCTTGCCCCGGGGCGCTATCCTCCTGACGCCCGAGGCGGAACGAGCTCTGTCGCCCGCGGATGGACCTCGCGCGGAACGCCGCGGCCTCGCGATCGTCGACGTCTCTTGGAAACGCGGAAAGTTCCCTCCGGTTCCCCAGGCAACGGCTCGCGCGTTGCCGTATCTCCTAGCGGCGAATCCCGTGAACTATGGAAAGCCGTTCGTCCTGTCCTCCGTTGAGGCGTTGGCCGCGGCCCTCGTCATCTTCGGCCGCGCCGAGGAGGCCCGGACGATCCTCGCGAAGTTCACATGGGGCGGACAGTTCCTCGCGCTGAATCGGGAACCCCTCGACGCCTATGCGAACGCAAAGGATAGCGTCGCCGTGGTCCGCGCTCAGGGCGACTTTGTCTGAAACGATTTGGAGATCCGGTTCCCGGATCCGCGCTGCCACATCATCAGGGCCGCCCAGCCAATCCCGGATCCGACGCCCACAGCCATCAGGACCCACCGATGCACGAAAGTCCAAGACGGCTCCGTGCCGAAATACAAGATCACACTGTCCGCTGCGACGAACGCGGCCGTGATCAGAGCGGCGCGTAGGAGGAGTCGCGTGCCGATCATGGCGACCCTCGGTTTTCGTTTTCTTGTCCGCGTCCTGGGTTCGGTCATGCGATGACGGTCCGCGGCCACGGTCTCCCCCTGTATTTGTGCGTTAGGATTACAGATGGGCACCGCCGGCGCGACGTCGATCCGGCCGTCTGGTGGATTCACTTGAAATCCGGCGGCAACAGGTCGGGGATCCCGTCCTTGATCTCGTAGCGGTGGTTGCAGTGCTTGCAGAAGAGCGAGCCCTCGAGGATTTCGTCCTTCTCGACGTCCACGCGGAGCTCCAGGTCCCCTTTGCACACGGGACAGCACAGGATCTCCATGAGGTCTCGCTTCATCGGCCGGTGGAAAGTCGGCGTCCGACTTAAGCCCATCGCGCGCGAGCCTTCGGGCTCCGTTCCAAAAGACTCTTGGCGGGGCACTCCATCAGGAGGCCCGCGCCCTCCCGTGGATTCCCGACAATGCCTATATAGGCGGTCCAACATGGGCGCAATCTCCCGGAGGTTTGTCGAGTCTTGGACGATGGGAAAGGCTGGCTCCGCACCCGCTGGCGGACCGCCGCGGTCCTCGTGATGATCTTCGGGCTCGCCCTGTTCCTGCGAGTCTACTTCGTCTACGGAGTCGCCTTCCATCCGGTCCCGGCGGACTGTAGCGCGATCTACACCCCCCCGTTCTCGGGCGGGTCCGACTCATACTATTGGGACCGGGCCCTATGCTATTCGTTCCAGACCGGTCGGGACCTCGGGCGGGATACGATGCTGAATTATCCCCTCGCGTTCCAGAACCCGAGAGGGCCGCTTTTCCCGTGGTTCTCGCTCCTCGTCGGACGCCTCGTTGCGCCTCTCTTTGGAGACCCTTGGAATTCGGTCATGTTCGTCTGGCTGCTGAGCACGGCTCTCTTCGGTTCCCTCGCGGTCTTCCCGACGTATGCCCTGGCCAAGGAAGCATTCGGACGAAAGGCGGGCCTGATCAGCGCGCTCCTCCTCGCGATTAGCGTCGGGAACCTGCAACGGAGTGCGGCGACCGACGCAGATCACGACACGTTCACCCTCTTCTTCGTCATCTCGGCGTTCTTTTTCTTCCTGCGGGCTTTGAAGACGATGAACCGGCGACGGTGGGTCGAGGGCTGGTTCCACCGGAAGGCGATCACCTCCGGCCTTCGGACGTTCTTCCGGGAGAATCGAACGAGCGTCCTGTATGCGGGTCTCGCCGGGCTGTCCGTCGCGGTGATCGCCCTCGCATGGCAGGGCTGGGCGTACGTCGTGGTCATCCTCATCGTCTGGTTCGCCGTCGAGCTATTCCTCGCACGCTTCCGGAACGAAGACACGATGGGCACGTGGATCCTGTTCGCGATCGCGCTCGCGCTGCCGGTGATCCTCGCGTTCCAGTGGTATTCCGTGCGGGTCCAGATACGCGTGTGGTTCGACGTTCCCGCGTACCTGTTTCTCGCGGCGCTCGTGCTGGGCTTCGCGTTCACCGTAACCCGGGACTATCCGTGGACCCTGGTGATCCCGGGTACCCTCATCGCCGCGGCCGTCGCCATGGGCGTCGGCATCCTCGTGAACCCCGGCTTTGTGGACGCCTTGTTCAGCGGTGCGGGGTACTTCATCCCGTCGAAGGTCGTCACGACGATTGCGGAGGACCAGTCGCCCGGCCTGTCCCAGATGATCCTGTCCTTCGGCCTCTTCACGTTCGGGATGAGCCTTCTCGCGATGGCGTACCTGCTCTGGCAGGTGCCGCGCCGTCGGGATGCGTCGTACAGCCTGGTCGTGGTCTGGGCCTTCGTCGCGATCTTCATGGCGATCACGGGCGCCCGGTTCATCTTTGACGCGTCGCCTGCGTTCGCCGTGACCGCCGGCTTCGCGATCGATCAAATCCTGGTCCGGGCCGACTTCGCGACGATGCGCCGGACCTACCGCTCCCTCGCGGCGGGGAGCTGGCGGAACGCGGTGCGGAAGTCGGTGAAGGCGCGCCATGTCCTCGCGGTGCTCGGCATCGTGTTCTTGGTCCTCCTGCCGAACGTGTGGTGGGCGGTCGACGCATCGATCCCCTTCGAGCTCAAGACCCAGTACGATCAGCAGATCGCGAATCTCTTGCCCGCGTTCCTCCGGTCGCCGGGCTACAAACCGAGCAGCGGCACCCCGTTCTACTTCGGGGCGTTCGGATACAGCATCCCGAAGTCGACCGACTACTATCCGGCCGCTTGGCGGTGGTTCGCGACGCAGGATGCGGGCACTCCGGCCGAGCTCCGGCCGGCGTTTCTCTCCTGGTGGGACTACGGCTTCGAGGCGGTCGATCGGGGGGCGCACCCTACCGTCGCGGACAACTTCCAGGACGGGGTCGCGCTCGCCGGCCAGTTCATCACGGCCCAGAACGAGACCGCCGGGATCGCCCTCCTCGTCGCCCGACTCCTGGAGGGCGACTTCCGCCTGAACCGGCCGAACTTCCGGCCCTCCGTCACGGCGCTCCTCCAGAACGCCGGCCTCCCGGTCGACACATTGCGGAGTGTCTTCGCCCGACCCCAAGATTACATTTCGGTCATCCTCGGCGACCCCATCACGTACGGCCTGTGGGCCTCGGATCTCCAACCGCTCAACGCCCAGTACATCTTCATCACGAATCTCCTCACGCGCCGGATGGGTGAGGAATCTCTCGTCTCGTTGTACCACGACGTCCGGGACGCGACCGGGTGGAACATCGGCTACTTCGCAGTCGACGCACGTCTCTTCCCGGTCAGTGCCCAGAACACCGGGATCTTTTACGCCCCGGTGAAGCTCTCGGACCACCGCGTCCTCAACCTGCCGGACGGCCGTGTCTTGCCGTTCGAATTCTTCCAGATCCTCGCGAACACGAACCGTGGCCAAAACATCCCGATCCAGTTCGTGGCGCCGGGCGATCAGGTCCAGGGCCAGAATATCCAGTACCAACCGGCCTTCTACAAGTCGATGTTCTACCGGGCCTACATCGGCTATTCACCGAGGGACCTGAACTCGACGGACACCGGGATCCCCGGCATCAGCGGAGCGCTGCAGGCCAATCCGCCGGTCCCCGCGTGGAACCTCACCCACTGGCGGGTCGTCTACCGCACGGCGTACTACAACCCGTTCCCGGATGCGACGAACCACACGAGCGCCTTCCAGGCGATGAACTATGACCAGGCGCAGCGGATGCAGGCCGCGATCCAGGCGGGGACGATCAAAGGCGCCGTGGACTTGAGCACCCAGGCGGCCGTCTTCAACGGGGTCGTCTTCTTGCGCTACTACGATGGCGCGGTCGTTAACGGGACCGTGTATGCGGGTTCGACGCCTCTCCCGCACGTCCATGTTACCGTGACGGACGAGCTGGGCACCCCGCACGGCGTCACCCAAACCGACGCGCAAGGCCACTACAGCGCGATCGTCCCGTTCGGGAACATCACGATCACGGCGTCGATCGGCAACCTGACCCGCACGACGCTCGTCGGCGAGCGGTCGCTCGCGTCCTTCACCCTTCCGGTGACGATCGATCAGGCGATGCGGTCTCCCGCCGACGCGAACGGCGACGGGATACCGGATTGGATCATCACGCACGACTTCCATGTCGCCTCGCACACGGCCCAAGGGACCGTCTTCTTCGACCTGAACCGGGACGGTTCCTTCGGGGCCACAGATGTGTCCGCGCCCGGGGCGACGGTGACCCTCCGGCACGCGCTGTTCGCCTACACCCGCACCACGACGTCGGCGAGCGACGGGACGTACTCGATCTCGAGCTTGCCCGCGGGTCCGTATCGGGTGTCGATCGCGTTGAACGGACGGACGCTCACCGCGTCGACTTTGACGGTGGCGCAAGCCGACGTGACGCAGGGCATCGCGGTACCGTATGCGAAAGCCTCCGGATTCACGGTCTCGGCCGGCGGCGGGCGGGTGCCGTCGGCTCAGATCCAATTCGTCGATCAGACGAACTCGACGACCATCTCGGTCACGTCCGCGGCGGACGGCTCGTTCGTCCTGCGCCCGCTCCTCGCGGGCAATTACACGCTCACCGCTACCGACGGAGACCTCGCGTCGATTCCTGCGCGCATCCGCGCCGCGAACACGGACCTCTCGCTCAACGTGACGCTCCTACCCACGGGGACGGTGACCGGGACGACCACGCTGTTCGGCACGGCCCAGCCGTTCGCGACCGTGAGCTTCCAGTCCGCGTCGGATCCGCGGACGATCCGTCAGGCGACGTCGGACGGGAACGCGCAGTACTCAATCCGCCTCCCGGCGGGCGAGTGGCTCGTCAGCGGGCGGTTCTACGCCTCGACGGCGTTGTACGCGACGCTCGGCCGCGTCGTGGTCGCCCGCGGCAGCGCGACCACGTTCGACGCGATGTTCGTCCAGGGCATCCGGGTCAGCGGCACGGTGAGCGACGCGAACCCGGCGGTCCGGAATCCGAGCGCGACGGTCGCCTTCACGAACGAGGCCGGCCAAGTGTGGCTCCAGACCGATTCCACCGGAGGCTACTTCGCGTTCCTTCCCGCGGGGACGTACGACGTCCAGGTGTTCAACCAGGCGGGGGCGTACTTCGCCCGAGTCGGGTTGCCCGCGACGACGAGGATCAACATCGCGCTCGCCGCGACGTCGGAGACGGTCGGTTGGGCCGTCTACCGGGACCTGAATCGCAACGGCGCCGTGAATCCAGGCGAGGCGGTCGTCGGGGCTCGCATCACCCTGACGGACGACCGCGGCGCGAACCTCGTCTTCACGACGAACGCGACCGGCGAGTTCCGCATCCCGTTGTTCGCGAACCGCACGTATGCGGGCGTCGTGACCGCGACCGGGTATGCCGACCACCCGATCGCGTCTTCCTCACCGGTCCAACTGCGCACGTTGATGCCGATCGCTCTCGCCCCGCTCCCAGTCCAGGTGCAGGGAAGCGTGCTCGTGAACGGCTCGGCGCTCCTCAATCATCCGGTCACGGTCGTCGCCGTCGCCCTGGGGAACGGAGCGGTCGGGACCTCGACCGTGACGGATTCGAACGGCGGCTACGGCTTCGGCCTGGTCCCCGGGTCGTACGCGTTGGTCGTCGATGAGAACGTGTCGTCCACGCGGGCGATGCGGTACCAGAACCAGGGGACGGACCGAATCGTCGTGCCGGTGGGAGCCGGCATCCTGCCGCACGACATCGACATCGTCGCACGGAGCCTCGTCGTCGGAAACGTGACGCTGTCCGGCACCGCCCAGGCGGCCTCGCTCGAATTCGACGGCCCGGACCGCCGCGCGCTTAACGCGACGACGACCGGATTCGAGGTCTACCTCAGCCCCGGCGCATACGCCGTCATCGGGAGTACGACGATCGGGCCCGACGAATACGCACTCCTGTCGACCGCGGCGATCTCCGCACCGACGAGCCTCAACTTCCCGCTCACAAAGGCGACGTCGGTCTCCGGTCAGGCCCTAGCCAACGGCGTCGCCGTCCCCGGACCGATGCCCGTGTCGTTCGTCCGCAACGAGGGCGGTTCGCTCTCCGTGTCGACGGATTCCTCGGGTGCCTACGTCGCGTTCCTGGTCCCCGGGAACTACACGATCACGTTGACCGGCTCGAACAACGCGACGGATGCCGGTGTGTCCCGATTCTATCGGTACACCTTCGCGGGGGCCGCGACCGTCGACCCGGGTCAAGCCTCGCTACGGCTGGACCTCGCCGTCACGCGGACGCTCGACAACACGACCGTCTCCGGCACCGCGAGCCTCTCCGGCCTCGGCGTCGACGCGAGCATCACCTTCACCGGGCGCGGCGGCGGCGCGATTTCGGCGCAAGCGTCCGCGGACTCGAGCGGTTCGTATTCCATCTCCCTGGCACCGGGCACGTACGACGTGTACGCCTCGCGGCTGTTCGGAAGTGCCGCGTTCCTCGCCCGGATCATCGTGCCCCACGCCGCGACGTTCGGTCGCGACCTGACCCTCACGCAAGGATTCCGCCTGTCCGGGACGCTCCGCAATCCTTTCGGAGCGCCGGTGTCCGCCCCGCTCACGATCATCTCCGGGGCGGAGGTGGACGTGACGGCGGACTCGAGCGGTGGGTACCAGGTCTTCCTCCCGTCGGAGGTGTACACGATCTCGGCCTCGACGACATCCACCGAGAACGGGCTTCCCGTCGTCTACCGCGCGGCCTTGTCCGTCGCGGTCAACGCCGACACGATCGCGAACCTCGCGCTCACGAAGGTCCTTAGCCGGTCCGCGACCCTGACGTGGGATGCATCGCAACGGCGGACGATCGCCGCCGGCGGCTCCGTCTCGTACGCGATCGTCGTCCGGAACACGGGGAACGTCGCGGAGACCGTGGACTTCGCGGGCCAGCCGGGGGATTGGCAATTCACGTTCGCGCCGGGCTCGCTCCCGTTGAGCTTCGGCAATGCGGCGAGCAGCGCTTCGGTCCAAGTGACGATCCAGAGCCCGACGAACGCCCTCGTGGACCACGGCACGATCAAGATCGTCGCGACCTCGGAGACCGACGGCACGAACCTCGGGAGCGTCGACGTCCAGGTCGACATCACGCGCGTGCGCGGGCTGACCGTCGCCCTCGATACGACCGCGCCCGTCTTCGACGGACGGTTCCTGAACTACACGCTCCTCGTGAGGAACTCCGGGAACGCGCAGGAGACGGTCACCCTGGCGATCACGAATCCCGACGATCTCACGGCCTTCGGATGGTCCGTCACCCTGATCCCGAGCGGCCGCTCCCCGGTCGGCGCGACCCTCACGAACCTCACCGTCGCGGCGACCAGCACGGTCAAGGTGACGTTGCGCGCCCAATCGACCGGCGGTCCGAGCGGGGCGTCCGTCGCCCTGAGCGTGACGGCGCAAGACTCGATGGCCGTCTCCGCGTCGACGTCGTTCCTCCTGCAGCTCCCGGTCCTCGTGTCCCCCGGCCCGACGGTGACCGGACCGGACATCACGCCGGCCGCGCCACTGAACCTGCAACTCCTCGCGGTCGCTATTGGAGCGATCGCGGCGGTCGGGGCCGGGCTGTTCCTCACCCGGCGGAGGCGATGATCGATGCGGCCGTCCGGGACGATCGCCCTGGGCATCCTCGCCGTGGTCGTGGCACTGCTCGTCGCACCCGCCGCTGCCCAAGGGCCGATCTTCGGGACGATCACAGGACCGAGCGCCTTGGCTCCGAGTCAAGTGAGCGCGTACAACCTGACGATCGGTGGAGGGCCGACCGGCGCGGTCTCGTACACGATCTCGTGGTACCTCACGGGACCGAACGTCGCCGGCGGGCTGCCAAACGCCGCAAAACCGACGACCGCAACGGGCAATCGCACCACGTTCCGATTGAACATCACCGCGCCGCCGGCCGAGCAGACGATGTCGCTCGTGGTCCGGATGTCGGCGGCAGTCGGCTCGACGTACGAGAACACGACCGTCGAGAAGTCGATCGCCGTCCTCACGCCGATCGTCCTGAGCGCGACCTTTCAGAACACGGGGACCACGGCCGCGCTGAACGTGACGGTCCGGTTCTACGTTGACGGCGTCCTCGCTGGCACGGAGAAGATCGCGCGGCTCAACCCGGGAGCCCAGGTCACCGAGACGCTCAACTACTTGCCCTCCGGACTTCAGCCGGGGACCCACCAGGTCCGCGTCGAGGCGGATCTGGACGGGAACGGCGTGATCGACCCGGCGAAAGGCGAGGTGGTCGTCTCGAGCCTCTTCTATCGAGGCACGGCGCCCCTGAGCACC
This sequence comes from Thermoplasmata archaeon, assembly GCA_035299725.1. Lineage (GTDB taxonomy): Archaea > Thermoplasmatota > Thermoplasmata > RBG-16-68-12 > RBG-16-68-12 > RBG-16-68-12. The sequence continues at coordinate 15,726 of DATGWB010000114.1, read as the reverse complement.
GCCTGGACGGTCGTGATCGGGATCGCGGTGTTCTTGCCCGTCCTGCTCCTCACGGTTGCCCTCCGGCGACGACAGCGCGCCTAGTCACGCGGGCTCAAGCAGCCAGACGTCGGAGTGGTTCCGCATCAACATGCCGAGTTTCGTGCGGCTGATTCCGGCTCGCTTCAGGAGCGACTCGAGGCTCGGGCCTTCCGGGAGCTGGACGGCCCCGTCGACCCATGCGGAGGCGACGGGCTCGTACCGGACGCCGTCCCGACCCACGTGGACGCGGGCCGCGGCCGCCTCGCGGAACGTATGGAGCACGATGTGGACCGAGGTGACGGCGGTCGGCCGGACCTTGTGATTGTAGTATTGCGCGACCTCGCGGTGGACAGGTGCGAAGGCACCGACGCGCTTCGCGTATTCCCGCCAACCGCGCTCGAACGGGGAATGGAACGTCGACATGCAGTGCTCGGTGATCGGACGGACTTCCTCGAAGGTCGAGAGAATCGACTGGCCCGCTGACAGGGCGGAGAGGAACTCCGACCATGTCGTGTACTCCTCCTTTGGCATGGCTGCCGCGAGGTTCTTCGCCAGGGACACGAGGTAGTTGTTGAGCCCCGCGATGCCGACCTTCGTGGCGATGTCCTCCAGGAACAGATGGGTCGCGATCTCGACGAACGGATTGCTCTCCGGCATCCGGGACTCGGACGCCATCCTAGCGCTCCCCCTTGATCCGCGCCCCGCGCATGACGAGGGCGTAGACGCACTCGTAGTTCCGCAGGAGGGCGCGCATGTGGTCCTCGTTAATGTTCACCTGGGCCACGTTCTTCGAGGAGATCTTCGTCTCCCCGCTCCAACCGCGGGTGGCGAGGAGGAAGCAGGCGAGCGAGTTCCCCGATACGGAGATGTTCTTCGCGATCTCCTCCCGGAACCGTTCGTGGAAGACGCAGAAATTGCAGACCGCGATGTTGTGGACGTTCTCGTTGTACTCGTCCGTCACGGCCTTGTCCGCCGGACTCATTCGCCCGACCGCGAAACGTGTCCGGAAGATCGTCGGGACGTAGCAGCACTGACGCATCGCGTACAGATAGCCGACGACGTCGCCGTCGACGTCCGTGATCGCCATGTCCGTGAGCGGCGTTACGTCGCCTTCGATGCTGAAGGCAGTGCGCGCCTCCCGGACGGCGACGTTGAACGAGGTCCATCCGAGGTACGCCTCTTTGCCCATGCGGCTCGCGAGGTTGTCCCCGACCCGCTGCCAGAACTCGACGACGCCGTCCGCCCCGGCCTTCTCGATCATGTCCTCAATCAGGGAGGCGAGAGCGACGTCGATCATCAGGGACCCCCGGTGTCCTCACACGAAGGAGCTGAGCACTTGTTTCAGGTGTGCACGCCATTCCTTCTCGGCCTTCGCGGCGACCCCATCGCCTTCGAGATCCCGTAGCCGGTCGACGACGATCGTCAGGAATCGGTCCCAATGCCCCGCCGTCATGTACGGCGCGGTCGTGCCGACTTCGTTGTACGCCATCGTGACGATTTCTTGGAGGTGGCCCGGCCCGACGAGGGCGCCCAGCTTCGACTGGAGGTACTGCGCAATCTCCTTGTTCTTCTTGAACTCCTTCGTCTCGCCGAACTTCTCGACGAACAGGATGCGCGTGAGGCGTTTCAGTTCCCCGGCCACCGCTTCGTCGTACGAGGCGAGAATTTCCGGCGTGATTGGTCGGGACTCGAAGAGATGGCGGACGACGATCGACGTCGTGACAACGTTCGCGAGGACGCCCTGCATCTTCGTGATCACGACGGGCTTCGTCGTCAGGAAGACGAGGAACGCGCGGTCCCCGACGCCGGAGATGATGATCGTGCCCGCCTCGAACTGCTGGACCGACATCATCATGTTCTGCCCGCTCAGCTGGCTGCAGATGTGGGCCAGGTTGCCCTTCAACAGGTTCAGCAGGCGGTACTCGCGGGGATCGAGCTGGTTCGGGATCGATGACGAGAAGATGCGGCCGTCGACGCCGGAGAACATCGCGATGTCGAGGTCGTTTTCCTCCCGCGCCCGCTTCAACTCCGTCTCGAGGAGATGCTTCAGGTGGCCGACCGTGTCGGCCCCCATCGTCTTGTCGACTTGGCCCGCGTAGGGCATTTAGCCGCCCCGCTTCAGCCCGTACGAACTGAACAGGATCTGGAGGGCCTCTTCCGGCGAGTAATCGTAGTCCCAGTGCTTCTGCATCTTCCGGATCCGCTCGATCACACGCGGGGGCGCCTTCATGGCCTCCGCGGTCTTGATCGCCTCCTCGAACGTCTTGACGTGGCTGCGGCTTTGCTCCTCGGGGATCTTCACCGGACTCGATCGGACCACGATGCCGACGCCGCGGGCGAACAGGTACGGGTACACGCCTTCGCCGTGGTGCACGCCGCGCATCTTGAGGAGTTTCACGGTGCGGTTGAACGCCCCGCCGATTGGATAGTACTCGAGGTGGATCGCGCCGTCGGACAAGTAGATCGGCAGGAGGACGTCCTCGCCGATCGTCTCGCCCGGCTTCGCATGTTCCTCAACGGTGCACAGGACGACGCCGAGCTCCTTGAGCGTGTAGAACAGCTTGCCGATCAACTCCCGTTGCTCGAGCTTCTCCGCCGTCGCCCAGATGACGGGCGTCATCGGGTCGATCACGACGCGCGTCTTGATGTTGTAGTCCGCGCGCGCCTTCACGAGTTGCGGCAGCTGCTCCTCGATCATCTTCTTGAAATTGCGGCCTTTGAGATGGATGAAGAACAGGCTTTTCTCGTAGTACTTGCGCATGTCGAAGCCCATGAGGTCGGCCTCACGCATGATCTGCTCCGGCGGCTCCTCGAGGGTGACGTACAGCGCCTGCTCGCCTTGCTCGATGCCTTCCATCAGGAATTGGATCGCGAACGTGGACTTGCCCGTCCCGCTCGAGCCCAGGATGACGACGGTCGACTTGGGCCAGAATCCGCCTTCGATCAGATCGTCGAGTCCAGGAATCCCGCTCGGAACTCTCTCGATATCCGCCATGGTCATGTTCCCCCTGGCGGCCCGTCCCTCCATTGGGAGGGCGGGGCCTCGCTGGGTAGAATGCGCGATTCGATGCCTGCGGCTTTTTAAATGAATTCCGACCCAGGAATCTACCCTGATAACGTGTGGATGAAACCGAGCGCGTGGAAGAATTGGATCCGCGTCAAACCGAAAACGAGGGCTGAGCTTTGGTCGTGTGGCATTTCTCTCTGATTTCCTAGGATTTCGACCTAGCGCGCCTCTCTCGGAGGCGCAAGTTCGTGATCTGTCGACCAACGAGGCGAATCCGGACCAGATGCCCATGAGCTGTTTTTCGGCCTACGGAGCCAATAATCAGCTTTACACTAATCGAATTGGCCCGAGGAATCCATTCCATAAAATGGAAATCCTCAGCGAAGTGGGCGAACGCGGCAAAGAAGTCGCCCTTCAACCATCGCTTATGCAGGTTGCCGAGCCAGACCGCGTCTACCAGCACCCATCGCCCCTTGAACCGGACTTTCGAAACCCGGAACGTCTTGTCCTGGGTTAGAGCGTGAGTAACGTCGTCAGCAATGTATCGGGAGTTGTTGAGCCAAGGCTCATTCACGACGAGCCGCCCGAGTTCACGGAAGTGCACACGTGCGAATTCGCCGTCAGTGCTCCGTGGCCTTTTAAGTCGCTTCGAATTCGACAGACGAATCCCAAGATGCATCCGGATATATCCGACTGCCGGAGCCAGTCAGGCCGACGTCACCACGCACGGAGCCGCCTCGCATGTTTGTCTCAAAGTTTCTCGCGGACCGCGTCGAGTTTGTCGGCGAGCTCCTGGCTCCGCGACGCGACCGCGACCTCTCCGCGGGTCTTCTCGATCAAGCTGCGCGCGACATCTTGCTTGCGCTTGAGGGCGACTAAGGCCGTCGGATAATCGAAGCGCATGAGGGAGTCCAAGATCCGCTCCATCTTCTCAAGGTAACCCGACGCTTGCTTCACGTCCCCGCGACGGAGATGTTCGAGCGCGAATCGGCGCAACTCCCCGACGACGTCTCCGAGGCCGAGGAGGTATGCAGTGTCCGTGAGACCCAGTTCCTTCGGACTGGGAAGGGGATCCTGTTCCAGGATTGCGTGGACGAGGAACGCCTCGCCCGCTTCCTGCATCGCGTTCTCGACGATCCCGGTATGGTACAAGTCCGGATGGTCCTTCAGGAGGCTCCGGAGCTTCAGGATCTCCTCACGCGTCTCCTGCAGCGCCGTGCCGACATCGTGTCCGCGGTGCATCGCCTGAATCGCGCTCCCGCTCAACCGAGCGATCGTTCGAGACGACTTGATCGTCAGCTCCCGGACCTCGTCTTTCTCGTCCAACCGGCCCTCGATCTCGGAGATGACGTCATCGAGATTCTTCACGGCGCGAGGATGACCCATCCCGTTATTTGAGGGTTGGCTCGGACGGCATTGCGAGGGATGGCCATTCCAGGCCGCCACCTTATCTAGCAGCCTTCGATTCCTCGGACGATGCAGGGGGAGCGGGCACCGTTCGATGCGCCGACGGAAACCGGGCGACGCGGCCGGCACGGCCGCGGCATCGACGTTCAGACCGCCAAGGAGAACCGCGCGATGGCCGTGGGATAGGGCGGCACGTGTGTGGCGATCCTCACCTTCGCGTTGTTCTTCCTGTACCCGCGATGGGCCTCCGGCGAAGTGAATCCGGTCCTGTTCCAAGGGACGATCGCGGGAATCGTCGTGAGCCTGTTCCTTTTCGTCTAGGCGTCTGTCTGCTACTATTGGTTCTTGATCTGTTACTGGAACGGTGATTCGCGGGCGGAGACGTACCTTGACCGCGCCGACGGATGCGTCACGCTCGGACTAGTGCTGCTCGTCGTGGAGCCCGCATTCATCCTGTTTACGATCAACCTCCTGAACCTCAGTCTCATCGCACTGGGCCTTTGGCTCGGGTTCCTCCTGCTCTTGATTGTCGTCCAGCGGAACCTGAGGCCGGGAGTGCGAGCTGGACCTCCCGCATTGTGAACGACCTGGGCCATCATGGGTGGCGTAGCCTATCGACGCTGGAGAACGGGGTCGGTCTATCAATGGGACTCGCGGATTTTCTGCATCCGCTGGACCTTCCGCTGAACGACCTCGGGCTTGCCGATGTCCCGGCGGGCGTAGAAGCTCCCTGAGACGAACGCCAAAGCCTCTTCGGAAATCGACTCCGCATCCTCGAGATTAGCCGCAATGCCGACGATCGCGAGAGACCGGGACGTTGTCGTGTACAGGTGTCCGCTCTTCTCGTCGACGCTGGCGTAGTACAGCTTCGCCCCCGTGCGCCGAATGCTCTCCTCGTCGACCTTGAGCTGCTCGCCCGCCTTCGGAAGCGAGCCGTATCCCATTGGGACGACGTACTTGCAGACGGTAGCCTTGGGGGCGAACGAGACGCTCGCCGAGATGTTCCCCGCCGTGAGACCCGAACAGATGTCGAGGAAATCGGTCTCCAGGATCGGCAAGACGTTCATCGACTCCGGATCTGCGAACCGGACGTTGTACTCGAGGAGTTTCGGACCGTCTTTCGTCGCCATGAAGCCGCCGTACAGGATTCCTTTGAAGGGCGTGCCGCGCGCCGCCATTGCTTCGAGCGTCTTCGTCATCGTCTCGAGTGCGCGGTCGACATCGTCGCCCGCGATAAACGGCAACCGGTGGTCGGAATCGCTATAGGAGCCCATCCCTCCAGTGTTCGGCCCTTTGTCCTCTTCGTACGCGCGTTTGTGATCCTGGGCCAGCGGCATCGGAACGAGGGTCCGCCCATCGCAGAACGCCTGGAGAGAGAATTCCTCCCCCACGAGTTTCTCTTCGACGAGGAACCGCGCCGTGCCGCCGATCTTCTTCTCGAGGATCTCCCGGCCGTAGGCGAGCGCCTCCGCTTTGCTCGAGAAGTGATCTCCCCAGACGCGGACGCCTTTCCCGGCGGTCAGGCCGAGCGGCTTGATCACGAACTCGAAATCCGAGTCGTTCACGAACTCCTCGAAGCCGGCGAGGTTGTCGAACGCCCAGAACTGCGGGAACCCGGGGATCCGATGGTCCCGCATCAAGGTCCGCGTAAATTCCTTGTTCGTCTCCAGCTGGGCCGCTTCTCGCGATGGGCCGACCGTCGGAATGGCGGCGGCTTCGAGGGCATCGGTGATCCCTTTCTCGAGAGGGGCCTCCGGCCCAATCACCGCAAGTTCGATCCCGTGGCCTTTCGCCCAGGAGACGATCCGCTCGACGTCAGTCACGTCCCCGAGGAGAACGTCCTTCGAACGGCGGCGGATCCCGGGATTCTGGTTCGCCATCGCAGCGTAGATCTCGGCGTGACTCCGGTTGAGCGCTTCGACGATGGCGTGCTCGCGGCCTCCGCCCCCGACCACCAGCACCTTCATGGTTGCAATTCGGAAAAGTGGCGGCCAGGGATTTCTACTTTCCCGCACGCATGCGCCGCTAGGATGGAGCACCGGCGGTTTTCGAAGCGAGTTCTGCCGCCGAGACGGTGTTCGACAGGAGCATGGCGATAGTCATCGGTCCAACGCCACCGGGGACCGGCGAAATGGCCTCCGCCTTCGGGCGCACCGCATCGAAGTCCACGTCGCCCACCGTGCGGTATCCACTCTTCGTGTTCGGATCCCGGATGCGATTGATCCCGACATCGATGACGACCGCGCCGTTGCTGACCATGTCTGCTTTGATGAATTGGGGAGAGCCCATTGCCGCGATCAGAATCTCCGCACGTCGCGTGTGCGCCGCGAGTTCGCGGGTTCCGCTGTGGGCGATCGTCACCGTCGCGTTCGCCTTCGGGGCCTTTTGCATGAGGAGGGCGGCGAGCGGTTTCCCAACGATGTTGCTCCGGCCCACGATCACGACGTCCCTCTCATTCGGATCGTACCCACTGCGCATGAGGAGCTCAACGACGCCAGACGGCGTGGCGGGCGCGAACCGCGGACGGCCGATCAGCACAAGCCCGACGTTGACCGGATGGAAACAGTCCACGTCCTTGAGCGGGCTCACCGCGGAGACCGCTTTGTCCACCGAGATCTGATCGGGCAACGGTTGCTGGACCAAGATGCCGTGGACCTTCGGATCGCTGTTCAATCGGCCGACCTCCTGGAGGAGCCGAGCCTCGGGCACATCCGCGGGGAGGTCGATCGTCCAGTGGGCCATCCCCATTTCCTCGGAGGCCTTGCCTTTCATCTTCACGTAGAGCTGCGACGCGGGATTCTCTCCAACGAGCACGGCCGCGAGTCCCGGTACCACGCCGGCGTCCGCGAGCCTCGCGAGCCGTGGCTTCAGCTCGGTCCGGACGTCGTCCCCGATCTTCTTGCCATCAATCACGTTGCCGGGCAGGCGAGGCACCTCGTGGCGGGAATCGGTCCGCTCGATATAGCCTTTGAGCGCGTGACGCGCCTCGTGTCAGACGCCGGCGCGCGAGCCACAGAATCGTACCCCGATGTCGTCAGACAAAGACCCTCCCTTCGGCGTTCCACAAAAACGCTTAAGACCGCTCGCGACGTTCGGCGGCCCGGATGCACCCTAGCGACTGGTCTCGCCTCCTCACGGAACGTCAGCGCGAGGTCCTTTCGATCGTCGTGGAGAACAAGGTGTACCGCAACCGGGACTCGAAGATCCCGGAGCTCGCGGAGAAGATGGGCATCGCGCCCGCGGCGGTCGCGAAGCACCTGCTCGAGATCGAGAAGACCGCCTTGCTGAACGTCGTCGTCTCACCGTCGGAGCAGGGCAAGCGGGTCTACGAGCGGCTGGAGCTCGAACCCCGGCCCGAACAGAAACAGACGGCGGAGGCGTTGGACCGCCACACCGCCACAGTCCTTCGATTCCTCCATGACCACCCGGACGCGAGCACGACCGAGGTGGCCGAGGAGCTCGGCCTGTCCGAGTATACGACGGTCAACAGCCTGCGGGTCCTGATGGCGGTCCAGCTGATCACGAAGCAGCGTGGTCCCGCGGTGCGGAGGGGCGTCCCTCCCTACGTGTACCGGCCGACGGCGCATGGCGAGGACCTGGCAGTGCGGTTCCCGGCCGAAGCCAGCGCGTAAGGCCGAAATAGCCGCGACCCTCTCTCCATCCCGGAATGTACGATGCGGTCGTCGTGGGCGCCGGGCCCGCCGGTGGAATGGCCGCCCGGCCGCTCGCCGCCGCAGGCTTCCGGACCGTGATCCTCGAGAAGAAGAAGGTCGTCGGGGAACCGGTCCAGTGCGCGGAAGGCGTGAGCGAGTTCGGCCTCCTGTCGAACGGATTGCATCCGCGGGATGAGTGGGTCGCCCAGCGCGTGTCCGGCGCGAAGTGCATCGTGCCGAACGGGACCTGGTTCTACATCACCCGGCTCCCGGGTTACGCAATCAGCCGCCCGACATTCGATCGGTGGCTCGTCGACGGTGCGGTGGACGACGGGGCGGAGCTCCGCACCTCGACGAAGGTCACGGCCATTTCTCGTCACGACGGCGGCTGGCGGGTCCAGGCGAACGGGGAGACCATCGAGTCGCGCATCCTGATAGGCGCGGACGGGCCCGCGAGCTTCGTCGCGCGCGAGGCGGGCCTCGTCCGAAGTCTCGAGCGGATCGGCGCGTACGAGTACCGCTTCCGCCGCGAGGACGTGCCCCTCCTCGACCCGGATTACTTCCTCCTGTACATCGGCGAAGCCTACAACGGCGGCTACGCGTGGATCTTCCCGAAGGGCGATTCGGTGAACGTCGGCGCCGGAGGCCACATCGACGCACACGCCGCCACGGTGGACTTTTGCCGCAAGTTCGGGATCGACGTGGACCGGAAGACGCAGACGATCGCGGGTTCGATTCCGGCGCGATATGACCTGGCCGCCCTCGCGGCTCCGGGCCTCGCGATCGCCGGAGATGCGGCGGGCATCACGAACCCACTGAACGGGGCCGGCATCCATCCCGGAATCTTCAGCGGGCGGGTCGCCGGCGAGTTCGCGGTGAACGCCCTGGAGCGCGAGGACCCGAACTCGATGATCGGATACGACCAGGCCATGAAGGCGTCCCCATTTCTCGACCCGCTCCTCTTTTGGATGATCGATCGAATCCGCCGCTGGGGCGATCGGCTGATGAATTCCGTCGGCGAGGAACTCGACGGGCTGGACTGGCGCGCGGTCAATCCGCGGATGATCCTGTCCGTCTTACTCCGCAAGCCGTGGTTGGCGATCCATGCGCGCGAATTCTACCGGATGATCCTCGCGCTGGAACTGTGCGACCGTTACGGATGGTAGTCGATTTTCTCCATGCATCGACCGAAGCCTAGATAGCTCCGCCGGCATTCCCGCGCGCGATGCCCGCGGAGGTGGCGAGCCATCCGATCCGCGCGGGCACTCGACTCGAACGGATCCTCGCTGCGGGCTCCTTCGCGGTGACCGCGGAGATCGCGCCGCCCGCGTCCGCGGATGGGTCGGAGATCCGACGCCACGCGGCCGTCTATCGCGGGACCGTCGACGCATGCAACGTGACGGATGGGCAGCGCGCCCTCGTCCGGATTTCCTCCCTGGCCGCGGCGGCAATCGCACTGCAGGAAGGCGTCGAGCCGATCATGCAGATGGTCTCGCGGGACCGGAATCGCATCGGCCTCCAGTCGGATCTTCTCGGGGCCTCGGCTCTCGGGATCCACAACGTCCTGTGCCTATGGGGCGACCCGCCGACCGCGGGGAACGAGAAGGACGCCAAGGCCGTCTTCGATCTGAGTACGGAAGAAATGATCGCGACCTTCCGCGAGCTGCGGGATGCGGGGACCTTGCGGGGCGGGGAGAAAGTCGAGCAGGCTCCGAAGGTCTTCATCGGCGCGGCCGCGGATCCGTTCCGGGGTTCAAAGGAGGAGTCGTTCGGGAAGCTCCGGGGGAAGGTGACCGCAGGCGCCGACTTCGTCCAGACTCAAGGCGTCTACGACGTCGACGCGTTCGAAGAATGGATGCGCCTCGTCCGGAAAGAGTGGCTCCACGAAAAGGTGTACATCCTCGCGGGCGTCATCCCGTTGAAGTCCGCCAAGATGGCGCAATTCATGGTCGAGAAACTCGGTGCGGTCGTACCGAAGCACATCATGGACCGGATGGAACACGCGCCGAATCCGAAGGTGGAGGGAGTGAGCATCGCGGTGCGGACGATCAAGGCCCTTAAGAAAATCGAGGGCGTCCGCGGGGTTCACCTCATGCCGATCGGATGGGAAGAAGTCGTGCCCGACGTCGTGAAGCAAGCGGGGCTGCTCCCTCGTCCCGATCCGAAGCCGTGAGCGGCGTCTGCTGCGTCGTCGCGATTCCCTTCACCGAAGACTTAATGGCATTCTTCCCATTGCCACCCGGTAATAGGGATGGTATCCCCCCGCCGGGCTCTCTTTAGCGTCTGGGATAAAGAGGGTCTCGTCGAGTTCGCCCGGGGGTTGCACGCCCTCGGTTTTGAATTGATTGGGACGGAGGGCACGGCGAAAACCCTCAAGGACGCGAGCCTCCCGATGATGAGCGTCGCGGACTACACCGGTCTCCGCGAAGGGTTGGGCGGACGCGTGAAGACGCTCCACCCGAAGATCTTCGCGGGAATCCTCGCGCCCCGCGGCGATGAGAAGGATCTGGCCGACCTCGGTGCCTTCCCGATCGATCTCGTCGCCGTGAACCTGTATCCGTTCGAGAGCACCGTCGCGAAACCGGACGTCCGGCTCGAGGAGGCCATCGAGAACATTGACATCGGCGGCGTTTCCCTCATCCGGGCCGCCGCGAAGAACGCCGCGCGCGTCGGCGTGATCGTCCGGCCCGCGCGGTACGGGGAGGTCCTCCGAGCGTTGCAGGAGCACCGCTCCATCCCCGAGAAACTCCGAAGCGAACTGGCGATGGAGGCGTTCGAGTACACGTCCCGTTACGACGCGGCGATTTTCAACTACCTCGCGAAACGCCAGGGAAGCGTCCTCCCGCCGGCGCTCCGCCTCGCCTACGACAAGGTCACAGATCTCCGGTACGGGGAGAATCCGTATCAGAAGGCGGCCTTATACCGCGAGCCGTTCCCGTTCGCCGCGACGGCGACCGCGGAGAAGCTCCAGGGAAAGGAGCTGTCGTACAACAACCTGATCGACCTGGATGCGGCCTTGCGCCTGGCGACGGAGTTCGAGCGACCCGCGGCGGTCGTGATCAAACACACGAATCCGTCCGGTGTGGCGCTCGCAGCGACGCTCGCCGAGGCGTACACGAGCGCCCATGCAGCCGACCCGATCTCGGCCTACGGCGGCGTCGTCGGACTGAACCGTCCGGTCGATTTCGCGACCGCGAAGGCGATGAAGAAGGATGTCCTCGACGCGGTCATCGCCCCGGAGTACGAGCCGGCCGCACTCGACGTCCTGAAGTCGAAGAAGAAAGGGACGTTCCTCATCCTGCGGACCCGCGGACCGTTCCGGAGCGACCACGGGATCGATATGGTCCGGGTCCTCGGGGGCGTGCTCCTCCAGACGACGGACTTTCCGACGCCCCGGCCCGAGGCCTTCAAGGTCGTCACGAAAGTGTCGCCGACGCCGGCGCAGTTGCGCGATGTCCTCTTCGGAATCCTGGTGAGCCGATACGTCAAATCGAACTCCATCGTCCTCGTCAACGGCGACCGCACGGTCGGCATCGGAGCCGGCCAGATGAGCCGCGTGGACGCGTGCATGCTCGCGTGTCACAAGGCGAAAGGCGCGGCCCGCGGGAGCGTCGCGGTCAGCGACGCATACTTCCCGTTCCGAGACGGCGTGGACGAACTCGCCAAAGGTGGCGTCGCGATGGTGGCCCAACCCGGCGGCTCGATTCGCGACGACGAGGTCATCGCGGCGGCCGACGAACACGGAATCGGGATGGTCTTCACCGGGATTCGGTTGTTCAAACACTGAGGGAAATCGATGAGCCGGACCAAGGTCGGCGTGCTCGCCTCCGGGCGGGGCACGGACTTCCAGAGCCTCGTCGACGCGCGCAAGCGTGGCGATTTGGACGTCGACCTCACCATCCTCGTGTGCAACGTCCCCGGCGCGCCGGTGCTCGGTCGGGCCAAGTCGGCGAACGTCCCAGCGGTCGTCATCGATCATCGGCCATATGGCAAGGACCGCGAAGGTTTTGAGCGGGAGGTCCTGAAAGTCCTCCGGGACAAACGGGCCGAGCTGGTTGTCTTCGCGGGGTTCATGCGCTTGGTCTCGGCGTCGTTCATCCGCGAGTTCCCGAATCGCATCATCAACATCCATCCCTCGTTGCTCCCGGCCTTCCCGGGGGCCCACGCGCACCGCGATGCGATCGCGGCCGGCGTCAAGGTCTCCGGCTGCACGATCCACTTCGTGGACGCGTCCGTGGACGGCGGGCCCATCATCCTGCAGAAAGCAGTCCCGGTCCTCGAGGACGATACGGAAGACTCGCTCGCCGCGCGGATCCTCGAGCAGGAACACGTCTTGCTGCCTCTCGCCGTGAAGCTCTTCTCCGAAGGCCGGCTTCGCGTCGAAGGGCGACGCGTGCGAATCGACACCCGAGGAATTCAGCTCCCGCCGATGGCTTAGCCCGATCGGATGGATCCACAAAATAAAGGGCCGTCCAGGGTTCCTGAACGGCCTCGTTGTGGAGGGATGCTTGTCTAAGCGGCCCGCCAACGGACCAACGATATAAGACGGTTTTCCGACCCCGCTCGCGGGACCGTGGAAAGACGTATCCGGCATCCGAAAAGAAAAAAAGGTAGGCCGTTCGCCGTTTCAGGAAAAACCAGGGAACGGCCCGTTGTGGAGGGATGCTTGTGCTGTTCCTAGAAGCCTGTGATATTTGAATATTGCACCAATTGGTTGACTCCCGCAAATCCGTGCCCGACGAAACGTGCGAGATCGGAATCGTTCGGCATGTCGGTCCACAAGGCTTATGGTGGCCGCGGGTGTTCGACGGCGAGGCGCGGTCCGATGAAGGGAGTCGGGAAGTTCGGCGAGGTCATGGCCGGCGAAAAAGGCAAGGTCAGCTACGACGAAGTCGCCGCTCGCCTCGAGAAGATCATCCATTCCGGAAGCCAACGCAAGCCGATCACCGATTTCGTGTGCCGGGAGCTGCGGAAGATCCCGCACTACACCTGGGTCGGCATCTACAACGTCGACGGATCGGAACTCGTCCTCGCCTCCTGGTCCGGCCCGAGCGCGACCCTCTACCTACGGATTCCCATGGGCCAAGGCATCTGCTCGGCCGCGGTTGCGGAGAAGGGCACCGTCATCGTGCCCGACGTGAACGACGATCCGCGGTACCTTCAGTGTTTCATCAACACCCGGGCGGAGATGGTCGTGCCGATCCTCCGAGACGGCGCCGCGATCGCGGAGATCGACATCGACTCGGACCAGCTCCATGCGTTCACCCCGACGGACCAGGAGTTCGTCGAGTGGGTCGCGCAGGAACTCGTCCGGATCCTCTGAGATCGGTCAGAGCCGGAACTCGCCCCAGACGCGAATGAACGTGTCGACTTGGTCCGGTGTCGCCAACTCATAGGTCGTCATGAGGCGCGCGACGGCCTTGGGATCGACGACGCGGTATCCGCGCTCGGTCGGCTCGGCGTGGGCGATGATCCCCGCTCCCTGCATTTTCTTCAGGTGGTGGGATAGCGTCGACGGCGAGACGGGCACCTGCTCCAGGATTTCTTTGTGGGTCGCCGCCTCCCGTTCCATGAGGAAGTCGATCACCTTCAGCGGCACCGGCTGACGCAAGAAGGCGAGGATCTGCTTCTCCGTCTCGCTGAGGGCGGGCCGCGCGTCCGCTTGACCGGGTGTCGATCGCGGATAGAACCGCTTGTACTCCCCGTCCATGGCGGACGTGATCAGCTCGTGCTTCTCGAGGAACCGCAGGTGGTAGTCCGCGAGGGTGATCGACAGGTTCAGCGCTCGCGATAGTTCACGAAGATGGAAACCCGGATTCTTGCGGACGAAGTCGTAGAGGTCCTTCCGGGTCTTGACGGCCAGGATCTCCCGGTCCATGAAGACCACGCGGCGCTCAGCGCCGCAGAGTGAACCCGTAGAACAGGGCGAGGATCACGAGGTCGAGGGACCCGGACAACAGGAACACTTGACCGGAGGTGAGCGAGAGCGCGAACAACGAGATCGTCAAGAGAAGGGCCTTCAAGAAAAACACGCAGAAGGCCGCCGCCAGGAAGGCAAGCTGCACATCCTTCGCCCTCCGGAGGGCGAGGACCGCGATGACCGTCAGCACGAGGGCGAAGACCGATTCGGCCGCGAGCAGGATGTTCTCGATGGCCACCATGGGGACCGCCGCGAACCGTAAAGGACCCGGGTGTTAAGGTTTCCGGCCTTATTCCTCGCGTTTCGTGCGTCGGCGGTCTGCGATCATCAATGTCAGCGCGATGAGGAACACGGCGGCAGCGAGGGACGCGGCGTAGAGCACGAGGTCTCCCTGAAGCTCTGGCGTACGCGTCACGACGCCTTCGTACGCGGCGCTGTCGACGCCAAGGACCGGATCATGAACGAGCTTCACCGGCGAGCCGGTCGCGTTGATCGGGTATGCCAGATAGAGATCGTAGGAATTCGGATCGCCGGTCGAGACGTTCGTGTAGGTCACCGGGATCTCGCGGCCGTCAGCGATGGCCGTCTTGGACCAGGAGAAGAACACGGTGGCCGGGCTCGTGGGTGGACCTCCGGTCACGTTCAGACCGGCCTCGCCTTCTGCGAACTCATTCACGTCGTCCCAGCTGCGGTTGTTGAACTCGATTTGCTTCGTCGTGTTGATGCGCACGTCGAGGCCCAGCCCGGACCCCGGCGTGAGGGTCACCCGATCGATGGTCAGGTCGAGTTTGACCTCCATGGGCGTCAGGACCCTTGTACTGGAGAGGCGCATGAACCGCTCGGCCACGGTGACGTTCAAGGTCATGTTGGCCGTCGTGCTGCGGATGGACAACTCCGTCACGTGCCCGCCGTCCGCGCTGTCCACCTGAGTCTTCGTCACGGGGGCGTTGGCGAACGCGCTTGTCCCCAACGTCGTTCCCACGCCGACGGTCTCGCCCGGATCGATCCGGTTGTTCCGGTTGGCATCCACCCACTCGACGAGGTTTCGGAGTTCGAGTTGATATGAACTGTCGCTGCCGCGAGCCCGGTTATACGTGACGACGAAGGTCCCGGCCGCGTAGGACACCTCGAACTGGTCCTGGTACGGGGCGCTCGCAAGCCGGCTCACGATCGTGAATGTATCTCCAGCCGTCGCGGCGACCACGGTTCGCTGCGTGGCGGCCTCGACCAAGTCCGGAATCCCGTCTCCGTCTGAATCGACCACGGCGGGCCGAAGCGTCAGGACCGCGAGGGTGGATCCGATCAAGAGCGCGGCGGCACCAGCAGCGGCGGCCACGAGGACAACCTGCCGTGAGCGCAGCACAGAACCGTCCTGGCGAGTCGATGGGGTGCGGCGCATATAAGGAACTTATTCTACGGTTTTCGAAGCTCGAAGACGGAGTCTCCGGCTTCCGCGCGCGCTCTCTCTGGCTCCCCCCGCATCGGCGCGACGTCACTCGCGGACGACTTCTCCGAACGCCATGCGGCGGTGGACCTTCGTGATCTTGATCTTGACCTCGTCCCCGATCTTCGTCCCCGGAACGAAGACCACGAAGTTCGCGATCCGCGCGAGTCCGTCGCCTTCCCGACCGATATCTTCAATCTTGGCTTCGTACACCTTCCCTTCCTCCACCGGGACGTTCGAAGGTCGGAAGCCAGCCCCCGAATACGACATCCAC
>DATGWB010000113.1:0-10129 GCA_035299725.1 Thermoplasmata archaeon | reverse complement strand
CCGATGATCGCGTCGGAGAACATCATCAGCCCGATGGCGCGGGAGATGCTGCTGACCGACTTCGGCGACCGCTACGCCGAAGGCCTTCCGCACGAACGGTACTATCAGGGCAACACGTTCGTCGACGAGGTCGAGGACCGGGTCGTCGCGCTGGCGAGGAAGATCTTCCGCGTGCGCCACGCGGACCCGCGGCTAACGAGCGGCACGGTCGCGAACATGGCCGTCTACTTCGCCCTCCTGGAGCCGGGCGACATCATGACGTCCGTGGCCCTGAGCCACGGCGCGCATATCAGCTCCGCGAAGTTCGGGGCCGCCGGGATGCGCGGCGTGAACAACGTCAACTATCCGTTCGACGTGGACCGGATGAACATCGACGTCGACGGGACGGCGACGCTGATCAAGCTCGTGAAGCCGAAGGTCGCCGCGTTCGGGCAGAGCGTCTTCCTGTTCCCGACGCCCCTCGCCGACTTGCGCGACGCGTTCCAGGAGGCCGGTTGCACCGTCTGGTACGACGGCGCCCATGTGCTCGGGCTCATCGCGGGCGGTCAATTCCAGGACCCGCTCCACGAAGGGGCCGACGTCCTCACGGGATCGACGCATAAGACGCTCCCGGGGCCGCAGCACGGGATCCTGTTGTCCGACTCCGACGACGAGAAGTTCATCAAGCGCCTTCAGCGGGCCGTGTTCCCGGGCGTCGTCTCGAACCATCACCTCCATGCGATGGCGGCCCTCGGCATCACCCTCGCCGAGTTCGTCGAATTCGGCCGGGAGTACGCCGCCCAGATCGTCCGGAATTCGAAGGCGCTCGCCCAGGCGCTCCACGAACGGGGGATCAAGGTCCTCGCCGAGAAACACGGATTCACGGAGAGCCACACGGTCGCCCTCGACGTGGCCGCCCTCGGGGGCGGCGCGAAGCTCTCGGCGGACCTGGAGAAGGCGAACATCATCACGAACAAGAACCTCCTGCCCTGGGACACCTCTCCCGTCAAGCCGAGCGGCGTGCGTCTGGGGACGCAGGAGCTCACGCGCCTCGGCATGCGGGAATCCCAGATGGACGAGGTCGCCGACCTGTTCGCCCGCGTCGCGGTCAAGCACGAGCCGGCGGACAAAGTCGCCGCCGATGTGGGCGCGATGCGCGACGAATTCAACACGGTCCACTACTGCTTCACGAAGGGGGCCGAGGCGCACCGCCGGTGGCGCATCGCCTAGGTCACGCCGCGGCTCCCGAGGACGTGCTTCACGATGCCGACGAACGTCTCGAGCACGCCGGCCCCGGTCTTCGCGCTCGTGTACGACCACGGCCAGCCGCGCCTCTTGAAGAACGCTTCGACCTCCGCGGCCGGGAGGGCGCGCTCCTGCTCGAGGTCCGCCTTGTTCACGACGCCGTACGTCGGGATGTCGCCCGCAACGGAACGGATGGACCGCGCCCACTCGTCGAGCGCGATCAGCGTGTCGCGTCGCGTGAGGTCCGCCACCGCGAGGATCCCCTGAGCGCCGTGATAGTACGCCTCCTTCAGCAACTCCCGGACCGTCGACGTGCCCATGATGTCCCACAGGATGACGTCGGCCTGGAGCGGATCCGGGCCCGCCGGATTCAGGACGGTCAGGCTCTTCTTCGTGATCTTCGTTCCGAGGGTCGCGATGTACCGGTCGTCGTACTGGTCGAGTACGTATCGCCGGATGAGGGAGGTCTTGCCGACCGCGCCTTCCCCGGCCATGCAGATTTTCAATTTGACGATTTCGAAGGGCATACTCATCTCTCCACTTCTTCCGCGTGCCGGCGCGCGGACTGTTCCGCGGCCGCTTCCCCTTGCATTCGGTGCAGCTTCGCCTTGAACCGCCAAGCGCCGGGGTACCGCGGGTCGATGCGGAGCACGTGGTCGAGGATCGTCAAGCCTTCCTCCAGGTAGCCTTCCTGGGCCCGTAGGGCGGCGAGCACAAAGAGGGCATCGACGTCGTCCGCGTTCGCCATGAGGCGCTGTCGGACCAGCGATGCCGTGTCCGGACGCTCAATCGGCAAGGGAGCACCCCCGGAGCCCATCCGCCGCAGACGGTCCGAGCATCATCGCCGCCACCCGTGCATCCGTCGGAACCCTCCCGCGAGGAACGACTCGAGGATCGGCCCGGCCTGGTCGAGGCTCGTGACCCGACCGTCCCAATCGACCAATGCGGCCCCGTGCGCCCGCTGCAGCGCCCGCTCGACCGCCTTCATCTGCGGGAAGAGGTACCGCGAGTTGCCGCGCGAGACGAGGGCCGCGAGGATGAGATAGCGGCCTCGGAGGACCGCGGCCTTCCGACCCGCGAACGACAGCTCGTCGAGGGTCGCCTTCGTGTGGAACGAATCGCGGACGAAATCCTGAATCGCGACGAACATCGATGCGACGAGGTCGTCGTCTTTCCGCAAGTCCGGCGCCGATCTCCCCCGGAGGTGCTGGATCAAGACCCCGCTCCGATGAACGAGGAAGACCTCGTCGATCGCGAGACTCCGCTCGCCGAGGATGGGGGCGAGGAGGACGGCCGCAACGATGGCGACGAGGGCGAAGGAGAGGACCGCGAGGACGGACAGGAGATCGCTCCGGAGCGGGGGCGGCGCCTGGACGTCGTAGACCCACTCCGCGAACTTCGGACCGATGGACCGGTTTGCCACGTCCTCGTAGAGGACCGTCGCGTTGACCGAGATCGGGTCCCCGACCGTGGCGTTTGTCGGCGACACGATTCCGGTGAAGTTCACGTTGACGTTCTCGCTGGGCGTCAGGTAGCTCAGGACGATCAGCCGGGGGGTCGTCATCCCAACATCGAGGAAGGGACCGATTCCAATCGTGATTCGCACATTGTACGCCGTCAAGTTCTGGACGTCGGCCGGGTCGACATCGGTCCGGATGATGTTCGTGACATTCACATTGAAGTAAATCTGACTCCCCGGCAATGGCGCCGAGGAGGGAACCGCAGTCACCTGGAGCTCGAGGACGCCGATGAGAATCCAGACCGCCACCCGGGCGATCCGGGGCATCGCGGCTCCAGCGCCGAGCTCGATGGCTTGCGCGGTCGCGATCCGAGATCGGCCTCGAGTCGCGTTTCCGTCGACGACCGCCGGCACGGTGAAGCGGTACGAACGACCCGAGCGGAGGAAGCTGCATTGCCACTCCGCGAACGTGGCATTGGCGGTGCTCGTCGCGCACGACGACGGAAGGGTGATCGCCGCGCCGACCAACGCAAGGTCGGGATCCAGGGTGAAGTTCACCTGGACGAGCGGGAGGGAACCGCCTCCCGAGACGTTCACCCAGATGCCGTACGTGATCGTCTCGTTCCGTTCGGCGGACCGACGATCCTCGGCAAGGGCGAGCGTGTAGGTCGTCGCGGCCGGAGACGGCGACGGACCGCGTTCCGCGAGCACGGGCGCCGCGATGTCGACGGCGAGTGCGAGGAGGATGAGGAACCCGACGAACGCGAGGCGGCTCACGGAACCCCGGTTACTATGAACCTGACGCTATTTGAGTTTGCGACACCGTT
Organism: Thermoplasmata archaeon; assembly: GCA_035299725.1. Lineage (GTDB taxonomy): Archaea > Thermoplasmatota > Thermoplasmata > RBG-16-68-12 > RBG-16-68-12 > RBG-16-68-12. Next base: position 6,619 of record DATGWB010000113.1, on the reverse strand, counting down.
ATCGCATCGACTCCTTCCGGATTCCGAGAACGTGCGCGGGAAGTTTTATAAGCCGAGGGTTTCTTCGCAACTTCCCACCAGCCGGTCTCGAGAGGGTTTCGGTGCTGGATGAGCTACAGCTAAAGCGGGAGCGAGAGAACCAAGAGGCGGAACGCCACCGCCGGCGCCGCGACGAGCTGAACGACAAGACGCGCGAATGGGTCGAGAAGCGCGACGCGCTGAACGCCCAGGTCCGCGCGCTCGTCGACCAAGCGACGCAACACCGGATCCACCGGGACGAGCTGAACGCGCAGGTCAAGGCCGCGAAAGAAGAACGCGACCGGTACAACCGCCGCGTGAACGAACTCCAGGATCAACTCACGGAACTGAAACGGCGGAAGCTCCCTCGGGGCGCCGTGCCGCTCGGCAAGCTCCAGCAGGAGCTCAAGCGCCTCGAGTTCCGACAGATGACGTCCGTCCTGACCGTGGACAAGGAGCGCGCGCTGATCGACGAGATCCAACGGCTCCAGGCGGAGGTCCGGAAGCTCGAGAAGTCGCTCGAGGAGAACGAGGACGTCCGGAAGATGAGGGACGAGTTGAAGTCCGCGAGGGACCTTGCGGAGGACGCCCACAAGCGCGTCTCCGAAATGGCGGAGAAGGCCCAGGCGGAGCACGATCAGATGACCGCACTGTACGAACAGGGGGACAACCTGCGCCGCGAGGCGGACCGGGCGCAGGAGGAGTTCATCAAGACGAAGATGCTCGCGGACGAGGAGCACCGGAAGCACATCGAGCACATCCGCCAGGTCCACGACTACGACAAGATCATCCACGGGATCTGGATGAAGAGCCGCGGCGTCACCGAGGAGGTCGCCGAAGAGGTCGACGCGAAGAGAGAGGCGGAACTCATCTTCGAACGGTTCAAGAAGGGCGAGAAGCTGTCGACCGAAGACCTCCTAACGCTGCAGAAGTCCGGATACCTATGACCGATTGGTCGTCCCGGTCCGGTTGATTGCGGAGCGGCCTCCGGCAGTGATGGTTCCGGAACCCCCTGAATATACTTAGTATAGCGCTTCGGTGGGTGGCGAGTCCGCGAGCTGGCACGAGTTTTGTCAGGGCCGGAACCCGCGCGGTCTGCAGATGCCATGCGCTTCCGCGGATTTTACAAAGTGTTAAGTAGCTTATCCCGAATACGATTCCGGGGGAATTTTGGGCTAGTTCGTTAGAGTGCATCCCATCCCTTCTGACAAGGCTAGCCCTCCCTTCCCTTTTTTCTTCGAACGACCGTGTGCACAAGCGCCGTTCGCACCGCCAAGCTTAACCTACCTCCGTTCTTAGGAGACGTCCGATGGTCCTGGAAAAACTCGGCGGCTCCCTCCGCGAGGCGCTCCGCAAGATCGCGGGGGCCAGCTATGTCGACGAGTCCCTCATCAAGGAAATCGTCCGCGACATCCAGCGGGCCCTCATCCAGGCAGACGTGAACGTCCAGCTCGCCCTCGGGATCACGAAGCAGCTCCAGCGGAGGGCGCTCGAAGACAAGCCGCCCCCGGGCATGAGCCCGCGCGAGCACGTCGTGCGGATCATCTACGAGGAACTCGTGAAGATCCTGGGGGCCACCCGCGAGGTCCCGCTCCAGAAGCAGCGGATCCTCCTTGTCGGGCTGTACGGCCAAGGCAAGACGACGACCGCCGGCAAGCTGGCGAAGTTCTTCCAGAAGAAAGGGCTCTCCGTCGGCCTCGTGGCGGCGGACGTCCACCGCCCGGCGGCGTACGATCAGCTCAAGCAGCTCGCGGAGCAGATCAACGCACCGTTCTACGGGGAGCCGGGCGCGAAGGAGGCCGTGAAGATCGCGAAGGCCGGCGTGAAGGCGCTCGCCGCGAGCGACGTGATCATCGTGGACTCGTCCGGTCGGCACGCGCTCGAGCCGGACCTGATCGCCGAGATCGAGGGGGTCGCGAAGGCGGTGCAGGCGGACGAACGCCTGCTCGTGCTCGACGCGACCGTGGGGCAGCAGGCCGGGCCGCAGGCGAAAGCGTTCCACGACGCGGTCGAGATCACGGGCGTCATCGTCACGAAGCTCGACGGCACCGCAAAAGGGGGCGGGGCCCTGTCCGCCGTGGCCGAGGTGAAGGCGCCGATCGTCTTCATCGGCGTCGGCGAGAAGATCGAGGACCTCGAGAAGTTCGAGCCGCCGCGGTTCATCTCGCGCCTCCTGGGCATGGGAGACCTCGAAACGCTCCTCGAACGCGCGCAGGAAGCGATCGACGCGGAGAAGGCCGAAGCGCTCACGAAGAAAATCATGGCCGGGAAGTTCACGCTCCACGAGATGTACGAACAAATCGAAATGCTGACGGACATGGGACCCATGCGGAAGCTCGCCTCCATGATTCCGGGCATGGGGGGCAAGATGAAAGATGCAGACATGGAGAGCACACAGGCGCGCCTCCGCCGGTTCAAGATCATCATGGATTCGATGACGGACGATGAGATGAAGGACCCGAAGCTCGTGAAGTCCTCCCGCGTGCAACGGATCGCTCGCGGTGCGGGGGTGGCACCGCGGGACGTGAAGGAGTTACTTCGAAATTATGAGATGTCCCGCAAGGCCATCAAGGGCTTCGCGGGGAACCGCAAGATGCGCAAGCAACTCATGGCGCAGCTCGAGGCCTCCGGCGTGAACCTCGACGAGGGCTGACACGCCAGTCCGATGCGACACCTTAATGTAATCCTAGGACTACCGCGTTAACGGGGAGCGAGGGCCATGGGTTTGAAAGGATGGATTATCCCGCAGGAGCGTCAGTTTTTCGACCTCCTCGAGAAGCTTGCCGCCACGGTCGACGAGGGTGCGATCGCCCTGGCGGACCTGCTACACGACTTCCGCGACGTGCCGATGAAGTGCCGACGGATCAAGGACGTGGAGCACCACGGCGACGAGATCGTCCATCGGGTCTACGAGGAATTGAACAAGACGTTCATCACGCCGATCGACCGGGAGGACATCCAGGCTCTCGCCACCGAGCTCGACAATGTCCTCGACATGATCGAGGCCGCCTCGAGCCGGATCGGCCTCTATGAAATCAATCGTCCCACCGAGGCGATGGTGCAGCTCGGAAACGTGATCAAGGACGGGACGCGGCTCCTCAAGGAGGCCGTCGGGATGATCCGCAACATGAAACAGGCCAAGGGGGTCGAGCGGATCGCCATCGAGGTCCACCGCCTCGAGAACGTGGCCGACGACCTCATGAACAATGCGGTCGCGGCGCTCTTCCATCAGGAGGATCCCGTGACGATCATCAAGTTCAAGGAGATCACAGAGGTCCTCGAGCAGGCCACGGACCACTGCGAGGACGTCGCCAACGTGCTGAGCGACATTGTGGCGAAGAATCAGTGAGTCATCGGAGGTCTCTCGCGGCGGGATGGAGGGACGCGCGGAGGCACGGACCGGGAATGGCGGATCTCTTCGCGATCCTCGTGGTCGCGATCCTCGTCGTCTTCGCGTTCGACTTCTTCAATGGGTTCCACGACGCCGCGAACGCGATCGCGACGATTGTCGCGACGAAAGTCCTCACCCCGACCAAAGCGGTCGCCATGGCGGCGGCCGGCAACTTCGTCGGGATGGTCTTCATCACGAATGCAATCGCGGAAACGATCGGCAAGGGGATCATCGACACGAACGTCCTCGGGGTGAATGCCCTGCCGCTGAGCGAGGCTGCGTTCTACCATTCGATGGCCATCATCATGGGGGGCGTCGTCGGCGCGATCGTGTGGGACCTGGTCACGTGGCTATGGGGCCTCCCGACGTCGAGCAGCCATGCGCTTATCGGTGGCATCATCGGCTCGACGGTGCTCGCGGTGGGACCCGGAGCGGTCCTCCTCCCGAGCACGACGAACATGCTCCTCTTCGTCTTCGTGACGGGGATGGCGTTCGTGCTCGGGGGCGCATCGTACTTTGCCTATGATGTCATCATCCGGAGGCACCGGCCGACGCTCGGGACGACGATCCTGGCCGGTCTGCTCGCGGGACTCCTCCCGGCGGTCATCCTTGGAAAGATCCTCCTGAAAGGGATCGTCCAAATCGTCGTGTATATGGTCGCCGCGCCGCTCGTCGGGCTCACCTTCGCATTCGGCCTCGCGCTCGTGGTCATCCGTTTGTTCCGCCGACACACACCGACGAAGGTGAACCACGAGTTCAAGCGCCTGCAACTCGTCTCGAGCTTCTTCTACAGCGTGACGCACGGGACGAACGACGCTCAGAAAGGGATGGGGATCATCACCCTCATCCTCGTCGTCGCGGCGATCGGACCTCCCTGGGGTCCCCCTTCGGGCCAGTTCGCGGTCCCGTTCTGGGTCATCATCGGTGCTCATGCCTCGATCTCGCTCGGAACATTCTTCGGCGGCTGGCGCATCGTCCGTACGATGTCTCAGCGCGTGACGCACCTACGACCCTGGCAAGGCTTCTCCGCCGAGACCGGAGGAGGCATTGCTCTCGCGAGCAGCGCGTTGGTTGGAATCCCGGTGAGCACGACCCACGTGATCGCCTCCGCGATCATGGGAGTCGGCGCGACGAAGCGCTTGTCCGCGGTCCGATGGGGTGTCGCGCGGAGGATCTTCTGGGCGTGGATCATCACGATTCCTGCTTCCGCCGGGGTCGGGATGGCCGCGTACGGGGTCATGCGACTCGCGTTTGGCGTCTGACCGAACGGATTTGCCTCGCGCTTTGGTAGATGCAGCAATGGGCCTATCCGTCGCTTTCGATGCGAGGAGCCAGCAAAAACTTCACTTCGCCCTTCCCGCCTGCGATCTTGAACTCCATCTTCACCGGATAGTCGGACCCGAGGTACAGGGTCACGTTCGGCGCGGAGCTGATCGCCTTGACCATGTTCGAGAAGTAGTCGAGCGGGAACAGAGATCGCACCGCCTCCTTGGCCTGGATCTCCTCGAGCAGGTCCTTCGGCACCATGTGGGAGACGTTGTCCGTGTCGCCCTCCGAGACCACCTCGAATCCTTCCGGGGAGGCCTTGAGGGCGATGTGGTCGCTGATGCTCTCCGACGCCCGGATCGCCTGTCGCAGTTCGTCCGTCCGGACGACCACTTTCGCGGGCAGGTTGAGGCTCGGGACCTTCGGGTCGCTCATCCCTGCGGTGTCCACGAGGGCCATCCGCCGGGTCGTGTTCCCGACCGTCACCACGAGGCGATTCTTGTCCTCGTCGTGCCGCATGGCGATCGTCTCGCCCGCCTTCGCGAGCCGCAGGATCTCCTTCATCTTGTCCATGTCGATCCCGAGCTCCCCCTCGTCCGCCTTGTAGGCCTCGAACGCCCCGCGGTCCAGCGTCAAGTCGACCATCGCGACATGGGCCGGATCGACCGCCTTCACCGTGACGGAGTCCTTTCCGACATTGAACTTCGCCTCGTCCACGAGGGTCGAGACGACGTCCACGACCTCCCGGAGAACATCAGCTTTGACCTTCCCCTCGAACAAACAACGCTCCCCCAGAATTTCGGCGGGAAATCAGGTGGGCTGTTATAAAGGTTCCCGGACGACGTCGCGGCGACTCAGTACTCGCGCCACGTATGCTGACACTTGACACACCGATAGATGCGCGTGGTCGGCTCGTCCGCGGCGCGCGTCTGGCGCATGACCCAGTAGGCCTCGTAGTGTCCGCACTTCGGACACTCGACGCGCGTCTTCGGCAGCGTCTCCGTGATCTCATCCAGGACGAGCGTGTCCGCGGGCTTCTCTTTCCCCGGTCGCGCGACGCGGGTGACGGTCGCGTCTTTCCCGGAGAGAGAACGCTCGTACCCACACGAATTGCAGTGCACCTTCCCGTTCGCCGGAAAAAGGAGCGATCCGCATTTCGGACAGAACATGAGGGACGGACATGCCAAAGGGGCGTGCGATAAAAAGGTTGCGCGGTCAGAGCTTCGAGTGATCGTAGTTCTTCAGCGCGCGCTCGACGAATCGCTGAATCGCGCGCTCCTCGGCCTGGGTGCGCATGTGCGGCGCCCGGGCGGGCGGCTCGGGCGATTCGGCGTCTTCGTCGTCCTCGGCCTCGCGGGCGTGCGCCGAACGGTGATGTTCGCGCCGCTCCGGTGCGTGCGCATGGGAAGCACGATGCGTCCGGGTGGCGACGATCTCTTCGCCCTCATCATCGTCATCCTCGGTTTCTTCCTCGTCTAGATGCCGCGGTCGGGTCAGCCGATATCCGCCGGACACACCGACTTCCGCGGGGATCTTGCGGAGGAACTCGAGGTAGTCCGCGTGGCCGCGACGATGGCGGGCCCGCGCCGATGCTCCGACCGGCACCGGGTGGCCGTGGGCGCGCGCGTGGACGGGATGCCGAGAGCGATGGACCTCTTCGTCCTCCTCGTATGCGTCTTCCTCGTCGTCAACGTAGGGCCGACCGCCGAGGATCGGCTGGACCAGGTTGACGCCTAGCGAGCTCCCGGATCCGGACCGGGACTGCAGCTCCCGTCGGGTCTGCTCCGCGATCAGCCCGCCGATGTACGCGAAGATGACGACCATCAGGTATCCGTTCGTCCCCATCCCGAAGGTCGAGGTGAGGGCCTCGACGAAGCCCCGCATGTACGCGATCATGAAGTCCTTGTACGGCGCGAGGAATGGCAGGATGCTCGCGGCCCCGTC
>DATGWB010000112.1:0-7190 GCA_035299725.1 Thermoplasmata archaeon | reverse complement strand
CGCCTACCCGACGCATTTCGCAGCTTGGCACGTCCTTCGTCGGCGCCCGAGCCGAGCCATTCCCCAGACAGCATGTTAGCCACGGACCTGTCGGCTTAGCACACGTCCAGGATGCATATGATCGGTATCAGTGGACGCTGTTCGGCGGAGCGACGCTCCTCCAGCGGCCTCTACCCCTTCCCCTTCGACGCCCGCGCACGTCGAGGGTGCACATCGATCTCCGCGAGCAAAACGGGATGCCAATGGTGCAGAGCCCTGGTCTCGGAGACTTCTCTTCACTATGCCATGGGCGTATTTAATGGTTATCTCACGACCGCTGCCCCATGGCGCCTCGGCTCCCGGCCGCGAGCGCCGTTCGCCTAGGCGGCCGTGCCCGACATCTGGACGATCCGGGCCTTCCCTCGATCGACGAGGATCTGCGCGATCGTCTTCGGCAAGGTGACGACGTCCTCTTTTTTCAGGCGGTACGTGGTGTCGATGCCCGCGAACGGCGGCAAGTCCTCGAGCACATGCACGAGCACGTGGTCCTTGAGGCTCGGCGGGACCGGGACCCGTTTCGTATCCTCGGCTCGGACGACTTTCATCCGCTCGGGTTCTTTCTTCGCGCTCTCGGATTTCGCGGTAGCGGATGGCGGCATGGGGGATTCCGCTTCTGAGACGACGGCCGATCCACCGAACGCGTCCGCGCGGCTCTTCGTAAGGAGGGCGACCATGCTCTCGAAGAGCCCCCGCTCCTGAGCAGGCAGGTTCGGCACCTCGACCTCCGCGCCGCTCGCACGACTCGAGGCGAGGAGCGCGAGCTTCCGTTCCCGGTAAGTGAAAATCTGGTCCCGGCGCTTGCGCACTTTCCGCAACTCATCCTGCAACATCAGGGCCTTGGCCGAATTCGGATTTTTCTGGACCTCTTTGTTCGCGGACTCATCGAGTCGCGCGACATACGAGGCGAGCTTGTCGTAGAAATCCGCCTCGAGCGCCACCAACGTTTTCTTGCCGCTTTCCTCGCGGTAGACCTTCGTGACGCGTTCGAAATTCACCTCCTCCTCGCCCGGCACATCGTGCATATCCGGAGGCCGCTATTTGATGGCTTCCAGCCGCGGAACCCTTATTGTCCGCGCGCCGTTCGGTGAGTGAGCCGATGGACTGGGAGCAGCTCCACACCGACCTGCAGCGGGTCCTCGAGGATCTGTCGGAAAAGAACCGACGTGCACCGATCATCGTGGAAGGCGAGTACGACAAGCGCTCCTTGCGCGCGCTGGGCGTGACTGGAGACATTCGGATGATCAACCAGGGGTCCACCGTGTTCGGACTGTGCGAGTCGATCGCGGCCCACCACCGCGACGCGATCATCCTGACGGACTGGGACGTGCGAGGCGGACGGCTCGCTCGTCAGCTGCGGGACGGTCTGTCCGCGAACGGCGTGCGGTTCGACGAGGACCTCCGCGCGCGGCTCACGGTGCTCTGCCGAAAGGACATCACGGACGTCGAATCGCTCCACGGATTCGTCGAGCGAGTCGCGGAGCATGCGTCCGTGGGCTATCGCCAGCGCCCATCGAAGCGATGGTACGCCGACCGGGTCCAAAAGCGCGATACGCGCCGACGGTCCCAAAAGTGAGAATGTTTGCCCGAACCCTTAAATAGGCCCGCCCCCAGTTGGGAATCGGGATAGCGGTAAAGGCCGCGATTCACAGATCCCACTCATCCGAATCATCCTTTCCTGCCTCCAGGACTGCGAGGCCGAAATGCCCTGCGGGGGCCGAGAGTTGTCCGGATAGAGGGACGTAAACCGCGGATTTGACGGCTAGCCCGGACAAGTGCGAAAATGAACATCGATCCGAGTACGACTAAATATCTCATCCAGGCCCGCCTGGAGGCCGAAGGGATTGTCGAGAAGCCCGACGTCGTCGGGGCCGTGTTTGGCCAGACGGAAGGGCTCCTCGGCGAGGAATTGGACTTGCGTGACCTGCAGAAGAGCGGCCGCATCGGCCGAATCGAGGTCGACGTCCAGAGCAAGAAGGGACGGAGCGAAGGGACGATCCTGATCCCGTCCTCGCTGGATCAAGTCGAGACCTCGATCCTGGCGGCGGCGCTCGAGACGATCGACCGCGTCGGCCCGTGCAAGGCCACGATCAAGGTCGACAAGGTCGAGGACACGCGCGTCACGAAGCGGAACAAGATCATCGAGCGCGCCCGCGCGCTCCTGTCGTCCATGGTCGAGGAGTCGAAGACCTCCGGGTCTGACTTGCTCGATGAGGTGCGCCAGAGTGTGCAGGTCTCGGAGATCGTGTCCTACGGGGCCGAGCGCCTGCCCGCCGGACCAAACGTCGCCGACAGCGACGCGATCATCATCGTCGAAGGGCGCCAAGACGTCCTGAACCTCCTCCGATCGGGGATCAAGAACGCGATCGCCGTCGAAGGCACGAACGTCCCGAAGACGATCCAGGAGCTCTCGAAAGAACGGGCGCTCACGGCCTTCGTCGATGGAGACCGCGGTGGCGATCTGATCCTGAAGGAACTCCTCCAGGTAGCGGAGGTCGACTTCATCGCGCGCGCCCCGAGAGGGAAGGAAGTCGAGGAACTCACGCAGAAGCAGATCATGAAGTGCCTGCGGAACAAGATTCCCGCGGACCAATACGTCGAAATGTACGGGCTCTCCGGCCAGGTCTACAAGGCCGAGTCCGAGTTTCCCGAGCCGAAGCCCGCGGGAGGGCCCCAACCGCGTCCGGAGCCGCGACCCGAGCCACGACCCGAGTTCCGTCCGGAACCGCGGGAGCCGCGAGAACCCCGGGAATCCCGCGAAGATCGGCCCCCAGCACCTCTCACGCCCACGACGAAGGTCCTCAACCCGAAGCTCGAGAAGTACCGCGACATGCTCCTGCAGCTCGGTGGATCGTCCACCGCCCGCCTCCTCGACGACGGGGACGGCGTCGTGACGGAGGTCCCGGTCCGGGAGCTCGTCGACACGCTCAAGACCGCGAAGCAGACCCGCGCGGTCGTCTTCGACGGAATCATCACGCAGCGAATCTTGGACATCGCGTCCGAGATGAACATGCACTCGGTCGTCGGCACGAAGATGGGCACGATCACGAAGCAGCCGGCGGGCATCGAGGTCTGGACGCGCAGCGATCTCGCGCCGTAGATCGGGGTGGAGCCTATCGCCCGAACGAAGATGCTCGCCGCGGACGAGGGATTTGCCCTCGACGACTTCGAGACAACCGCCGAGATCGCGATCCCGGACGATCCGTTGAAGCGGGTCGTCGGCCAGGACGAGGCCATCGCGCTGGCGCGGATCGCGGCGAATCAGCGGCGGCACTTCTTGCTCGTGGGCCCGCCGGGGACGGGGAAGTCGATGATCGCCCAAGCCCTCTCGCTTCACCTTCCTTCGGTAACGGAGGAGATTCGAGTTGTACACAATCCGGAGAATCCGGAGCGCCCCCTCATCGAAGTCAAGCAGCGCGACGAAGTCTTGCAGGAACAGAACCGGCTCGCAGGCGCGGAAGGAGACCTCATCGATTCCAAGGAGGCGCCCATCAACGTGGCGGAGCGGCTCGGCTACAAGTGCGTCCATTGCGGCACGTATTCGTCGCCGACCGATCGGATGTGCCCGAAGTGCGGGCGACCGAAGGCGGCGTCCCAGGCGAACGTCGGTAATCCGTTCGGCGACCTGCTCGGTGGCATCTTCGAGGTCACGTTCGCGCAGCTTCAAGGCCGGGATCGCGTCACGACGACTCGGCAGCAATTCGGGAAAGAAGAGGTCGTCGTCTACGAGCGGGCGGGCGACATGATCCGCGTGCTCGACCAGAAGGCGCTCGAGAAGCGCCGCGAGGTCGAGAAGGAAAGCCCCCGCAAAGTCCTCGTCCCGATCACGCGACGGCCGTTCGTCCTCTCGACCGGAGCGAGCGAGACCGAACTCCTCGGAGACGTCCGCCATGACCCGTACGGTGGTCATCCGCAGCTCGGCACGCAACCGTACGACCGCGTCGTCGCCGGCGCGATCCACGAAGCACATCAAGGCGTCCTGTTCATCGACGAGCTCCCGTTACTCGGCCATCTCCAGCGGTTCATCCTGACCGCGATGCAGGAGAAGCGGTTCCCGATCTCCGGCCGGAATCCGCAGAGCGCGGGTGCGAGCGTCAAGGTCGAAAGCGTCCCGTGCGACTTCATCTTCGTGGGCGCGTGCAACATTCAGGACCTTCCTCACATCTTGTCGCCGCTGCGCTCCCGCATCACCGGGGGCGGATACGAGATCCTCGTCGAGACGACAATGCCCGACTCGGACTCGAATCGCGTGAAACTGGCCCAGTTCGTGGCCCAGGAGATTGCGGTGGACAAGCGCATCCCGGCGGCAACGCGCGACGCGGTCGGCGTCGTGATCGAGGAAGCCCGGCGACGGGCGAAGACGTTGGATAACAAAGACAAAGCCCTCAGCCTCCGATTGCGTGAACTCGGCGGTCTCATCCGATCCGCGGGGGATATCGCGGTGACGGAGCAATCGAAGCTCATCGACGCCGATCATGTTCAGCGGGCGATCAAGGTCTCCCGGTCGATCGAAGACCAGATTCGGGAACGATACGGATCGTACACCGCCGGCGTCGGGACCGATCTCTCCTCGGCGCAGCGCGAGGCCTCGCCGTACCACTACTGGAACGAGCACAAGGCGGACGACGTCCAGGGCTACCAGTAGCTTACCGGTTTCCTCGGTCGAATCTCCGTTCCCCGGTGCGATGAAGCTCGCTTGGTCACTTGTCATCGATTGAACGGAATCCATATGGGTCACTTTTGATACAGCTCCCCTTCAGACAGCCAAACAGGGGTGACATCGGCGATTCAAACGAATGAGTGGCAGAGGGAGGCCATTCCCGAGGTCACGGCGACCCGGGCGCGTTAGACCGTCTCGAGGCTCCTACCGCCAAGCATGGAAGACAACCCTGGTGTGTTGCATTTGAGCCAGCAGGGGGGCACCGGTCTTCCTGGCGTCCAGCGGGGCGTACACAAGCCTGTGGAACCGCGACGGGGACACGGAAACCATCTCCACCGTCCGATAACCGACGGTGTGAAGCATTGCCTCGACCGCTGCGGGGTTCGGGCCGCACCAGTTCGAGGGATCCCGCTCGAGCTCCGCATCGGGATAGAACGCAATCGCGGGCCGTCGGACCCAGAGAAGGTCGACGTGAGTCTCGAGGATGAGCTGGCTGCGCGTCACGCTGAAGACCCGCTCCAGCGAGAGAAGGGGATGCCGCATGTGATAGAGGACTCCGAGGTACAAGACCAGGTCGAACTGCCCTACCCGTTCGGGCGAGAGGTCCATCGCATCGATCTGACAATCCTCGACCTTGGAATCGAGGGCTTTCCGAGCCAGATCGAACCCCGCCTTTGTTCCCCACCCGCCACCTCCCCACGAGTAAGAGTCGGTGGCGAGAACGCGAGCTGCCCCCCGCCGCTCGGCCTCGAAAGAATAGAACCCGTCCCAAGCCCCCACGTCGAGGACGGTTTTGCCGTCGAGGCGTCCTGGCATCCCAATCCTCCGGAGGGTACCGAGGTTGTCCACCCGCCCGGGCGTAATAATCCCGTTTCCTAGGTCGATGCTGTGCCACCACTTGATTTGGTCGACCTGGCGCCTGAGATCCATGAGGGCGGTTGCCAAGCGGGACGGATACAGCCGGCCGACAGTTTAAATTAATGATGCTACTCCAATGTTCCGTCGCGACCGCGACTTCGCCCGCCCGAAGGAGCGGTGTGAGCCGGTGACCGGCGGCTTACGATTGTCCTCGGAACCTGTTACGATTCTCACCGTGGCTCAGTCACGAGCGTTTGGTCATTTTGTAGCCGTCTTCGCCGTCCGTGTAGAACTTCTCCAAGAGGCCGGCGATCTCGAACCCGTATTTCTTGTAGAAGTGGATCGCCTCATCGTTCGAGATGCGCACCTCGAGTTCGACTGAGCGGATGCCCCGCATCGCACAAACTTGGACGAACGCGTTCATCAATTGGCTGCCGAAGCCCCGCTTCCGAAAGACCGACGTGACCGCGAACATCAGGATGCGGGCTTGGCCGTCGGCACTGATCACGGCGGCGAGGAAGCCGACCGGGTGGCCCTCGAGATCGGCGACAAGGAACCCGTCCCGCCACCAGCGGTGGATGTCGAGGTAGAGCGAGGTCGGATAATTCTCGCGCAATGCTTCCCGGACGATCGACGCGACCGCGGGGATGTCGTTCGGGACGAAAGGCCGGACGCGCACCCGGACGGAGCGAAGGGGCCGGGCCACTTGAAAATGACGGTTGGCGGCAGGCTCATGTTCGCGGGCGACGTTCGACGGCCGTGCGTATCTTCGTCGAGCTGTCGGGGGAACATCCGACCCTCCCCCGCGCGGAGGCGCTCGCCGCCATGGCATCGGAGCGCGTCGAGATTCGTCGCGCGACCTTCGGTCCGAATCTCCTCCGCCTCGATGTCACGGGCCCGGTCGAGCGTGCGGCACACCGGCTCGGCCTCGCCCATGTCGTCTGCGAGGAACTCGCGTCGGGGGACCTTGATTCGATTCGTGCGTTTGCGTCCGCCCAACAACTTGGCGGTCGTACGTTCCGCGTCCGCGCCCACGGGCTTGGCGTGGATCTCGACCCCCGAGGCGTCGAAGGACCGCTGGGCGCCGATTTCGGTAAGACGGGCCGGGTGGATCTCGACGCGCCGCAGATCGACTATCGGGTCTTGCTCGACGAGGAATTCGTCCTCGGTCGAGTCTTGCATCGGGTGGATCGGTCCCGACTCGAGGCGACGAAAGTGGCGAACCGACCGTTCTCTTTGCCAATCTCGCTGCATCCGAAGTTCGCCCGGGCGCTCGTGAACCTGGCTCGCGTGCCGATGGCCGGCATCGTCCTCGACCCGTTCTGCGGGACGGGTGGAGTCCTCCTCGAGGCGATGCAGCTGGGACTTCGCGGGGTCGGTCTGGATCGCGAGCGGGGGATGGTCTTAGGGACCCGGACCTCGCTGCATCCGGGGGATCGTGCCCCCGATCTGGCCGTCGCCGACGCGGGACACCCTCCCTTGCGCGCCGGATCGGTCCACGGAATCGCGACGGATCCGCCCTACGGCCGCGCGGCGTCGACGCGGGGCGAGGCGATCGATCGACTGTACGCGCGGGCGTTTGCTGCGTTCGCCGACCTCCTCCCGCGCGCGGGCTTTCTCGCGATTGTGCTCCCCA
>DATGWB010000111.1:0-6647 GCA_035299725.1 Thermoplasmata archaeon | reverse complement strand
CTCGAGGATTTCTTCTGAGGGAGACGATGTCGGCGACGGATGCGGTGTGCCGCTACTGCGGCTGGGAAGGGCCCGATCCGGTCCGCGATGCCCATGGGAGTCTGTTCTGCCCGCGATGCGGTCGGCCGGCGGACTACAAGCTCGTGGTCGAGGAGTTGAAGCGGCAAGGACTTTGGCGGGCGTGAGGATGGCCTCGCGACCACCGCGCGTCGTCGCAATCGGCGACGGGATTGTCGACTTGGTCACGCCCCCGATGGAGGATTTCGCGTCGGGCGATGTGCAAGCGGAGGTTCCCCGCTTCGATCCCTTGCCTGGAGGGAACGCGACGAACTTCGCGCTGCAGATGTCGAGTTTGGGCGCCTCGACGACGTTCATCGGGGCCGTGGGATCGGACTCGAACGCGAAGCTCCTGCGCGACCGGTATCGGGAGTACGGAGTCCGCGCGCGGCTCTGTATCGATCCAAGCCGACCCACCGGGAGCACGATGGCCTTGACGTGGTCCACCGGGAGGCGCGCGCTCGTCACGAATCCAGGCGCGAACGCGAGGCTGCGCCTCTCGGACGTCCCGCTTCGGGCCATCCGAGGCGCCCATCACGTGCATCGATCCGGGTACTGGTGGACGAGCGGACTCGTGGGGAAGCCGACCGCGACGCTTCTCGCCCGCGCCCGACGGCTCGGCGCGACGACCTCGCTGGACGTGTCGACGGATCCCCAGGGGTGGCCGGCGGACCGCATTCGGGCCGTCCGGATCTGCCTCCCCCACGTCGACGTGTTTTTCGGGAACGAAACTGAGATTTGCGCGGTGGCTGGAGACAAGTCACCGATTCGAGCGGGGAAGCGGCTTCGCTCGTTGGGGGCGGCCGAAGTCGTCATCCATCAGGGGGAGCAGGGGGCGACCGTCATCACGCCGTCCGAGGTCGTCCGGAGTCCCGCATTTGATGTGGCGATCGACAACCCAACGGGATGCGGGGACGTTTTCAACGCCGCGTATGCGTTCGCGAAATTGGCGAAGCCATCCGTCCGCGAATCGCTGCGGTTCGCGAATGCCGCCGCCGCCCTTCACCTTCGGAATCGACGACGGCCGTACCCGACCCTCGCGGAGGTCCGCCGCTTCCTTCGGCGATTCGCCCTTCCCTAGGCAGATTTTCACTTTCACATATCTCCCTCTGCGGACGCCGTTCATATGGGCCGGCGGTGTACCATCTCCCCATGGCGCCGACCGCTTCGCCCGCGCAATCCGTGGTTCCTGCGGAGGCGTGGGAGATGCTGGGCCGCACCGATCTGGAAGCCTACACGTCGTGGGACTTTCCGTCGCAGGCCGCCGGCCATCCAGATGCGGGCGACGCATCGTTCAACGGCGTGACCCCCGCAGGTTGCGCAGCGAACCTCGTCCGTCGGTACTCGGGTCCCGGTGATCTCGTCGTCGATCCGATGGCCGGATCGGGGACGATCGGCGATGTGGCCCGGGCCCTCGGTCGTCGGGCGGTCTCGTTCGATCTCGTGCCGCGACGGCGTCACATCGTGCGCGCGGATGCCCGTGCGTGGCCTGTCCCGGCGAAGACTGCCGCCCTTGCGGTGATCGACTCCCCGTATTCGGACAACGTCGCATACAGCTCGGACCCCCGCTGTCTTGGTCGAATCTCGTGTCGCGATACACGTTTCTATGATGAGATGGAGAAGGTCGCGTTGGAAGCGCATCGGGTCCTCCGCCCCGGCGGCGTCCTCGGTTGGATCATCGCAGATGAGTATCGGGGAGGCCGTTACACACCCGTGGGTTTCCGGCTCCTCGGAGTCCTCGAGCGGCGGTTCGAGCCCATCGATACGATTATCCTGGTTCGCCACCACGATCGTTCCGCGTCACCGATGTGGGAGCACCGAGCTCGGCGTTTCAATTTCTACCTGCGGGGATTCAAATTCCTCTTGCTTCTGCGAAGGCCAGCTGCCGAATAGGGGGAAGATCAAAATGGAAGCGGTCAACGAATGGAACGGTCGGACGTCGCGAGAGATTGTCGGGGCACTGCGCGAGCGGGTTCGGACCGCGGCACACCGTCGACACGATCGGGTTCTCGAGCATGCCGGTCGCGATTGGATCTCATGGCGGAGCCGACAAGCAGATCGCGTCTTCGCGGAGATTCGTCCGCTCCGGGGTCGGGTCCAGGTCTTCATCTTGCCGGGACTTCGTGAGTTGTCGGATGGTTCCGGGCTCGCACGCCGTGCCCCACGCAGTCAAGGGTGGGGATGGTTCCGATCGCGTTTCGAAGTCACATCGATGGCGCAGGTCGAGCCCGCTGCGCGTCTGATTATTCAGTCGTACGAACACCGTGTCCGGAGAGGCAACGGCGGTCGGATCGGCTCGGGGACGCGGCGCAAGCAAGTTCTTTAATACTGCCCGGGCTTTGGCGCGGCGCTTTCGATGTCCCTGGTCGGGAGATGTACCTTCGGGCGAATCCGTAAATCCAGGGGGTTGGGAAATGGCCGACGAAACCCCAAAGGCTCCGGAACCGGAGCTGAGCATTGCCCCGGATGCAGAGGCGAAGCCGCCTGCTCGTCCGCGAAACCTGTACGCGTTCGTCAAACAGGCGTGGAAGAATCCTCGGACCGGTGTCGTCAAGGAGATGCATTTTCAGCGGATGGTCGAGTGGCGCCGCGGTAACGCGTTCGTCCGCGTGGAGCGGCCGACGCGGATCGATCGCGCACGCGAACTCGGTTATCGTGCAAAACAAGGGTATGTCGTCGTCCGTGCAAGGGTCCGCCGAGGGGGCCGGCGAAGGCCACGGCCGATGGGCGGACGACACCCGAAACGCCGCGGACTCGTCAAGATCACAATGGCGAAGTCGATTCAGCGGATCGCGGAGGAGCGTGCCGCGAAGCACTATCCGAACCTCGAGGTCCTCAATTCCTATTGGGTCGGAGAAGATGGGATGCACAAGTACTACGAGGTGATCCTCGTCGACCCGAACCATCCCGCGATCCGGAACGACCCGAAGATCAATTGGATCTGCAATCCCGCGAACCGCGGGCGCGTCTTCCGCGGCCTGACATCGGCGGGGAAGAAGGGCCGCGGGCTCCTGTACAAGGGTAAAGGGGCCGAGAAGATCCGTCCGAGCATCGGCTCGCACGATCGCACGGGCAAGTGAACGTCACGCCGATTCGATCTGGGACGCGAGGCGGCCCACCTCCTCGTCCGAAAGTCCGATGACCGGTTCGAACAAAGGAACGCCGAGGCCCATGCGCCCGCCCGGATCGAACGAGGCCCATCGGGTCCCGAGGAACACCGCGTCCGCGCGGGTGATTTTCACCAGCTCTCCGAGCCGTCCGTTCGGCGGCAGCTCGAGGACCTTCAGGCGGACGTCCCATCTTCGGAGGGGTTCGATCAACGGTTCCCCGGGCGCGGTCGCCACGGCAATGCGGCATCCGCGTTTCATCCCCATCCAGGCCGCGACCATGCCGCCCCGATCTTGGACGACCGCGAGGCCGCGGCCCTGGCTCCCCAACGGGAGTCCTCCGGGCCCAGGCCAGATCTCCCGAAACACGAAGCCACGGTTCTGTCGGACTTCAACGTGAATCTCGACGTCCGGCCGCGACAGATTGACGCGCGCACCGGGATGGGCGCGGCGCACGTCGTCGCCGAGCTCACGGGCGAGGTCCTGGCTCGTGAATGGATGGGTGCCGACGCGCCGTGTCCGGAGCGCGAACGTCTTCCCTGCCGGGAGGGATCGTTTCGCTTCGGCGAGCACCGCCTCCCGCAGCGATGCGATGTCCGCGTGCGTCTCCGTGGCGGGGCTGATCGATACGACGCCGAAGACTCGTGTGAGGATGGAGCGCGCGCGCGAGACGTCGTCCACATAGACGTAGACCCGAGCCTCGTCGGAGTCCGTGATGCACTCGACGCCTTCCGCGGCGAAGAGGTCCTGAATGTTGCCGACGAGCCGGTCGCGGAGCTGGCGGCGGACGAACCGGCTCTTCAACGCGATTTCCCCAAATCGCACGAGCAGGACCAATTCGGTCGCACCGTCCAGGTCCCGATATTTCTCGTCAGTAATTAATACGGCACCGACCTTCGCGTCGCATGGACGCGGTCCTGCTCTTGATCCAGGCCGTCCTGATTTTTGGTGTGGCGTTCATCTACGCGAACCTGGGCCTCGGCGGTGGCCTCTTATTTGTGCCAATCCTCCTGTCCACCGGGGTGCCCGACAAGGATCTGGCGGTGCCGATTTCCCTCACGCTGACGATTGCGACCGCGACTTCGTCCGTGATTAATCATCACCGGCGCGGACTCGTGGACTTCCGCCTCGGCGGCGTGCTCCTGACGGGCGCGCTCATCGGAGCGGTCGTAGGGACCGTGTTCACGCTGAAGGTGCTGAATCAGGAAACGTTCGAGGCGTTCTTCGCGGCCGTGCTGATCGTGTTCGGACTGTACATGGTCCGAGACTGGGTGAAGAACGCCCGCTCCGTCGACGAGGACGATGACTCCGCCTTGACACCGCCACGCGTCGGCGGAACGGCGGCCGCGACGGCGGGGTCTGGCTTCCTGTCCGGGAGCATGGGGATCGGCGGCGGCTTGCTGAACGTCCCCCTTCTCGTCTACGTCCTCGGCCGAAAAACTCGGAAGGCGATCGGGACGTCGTCTCTGTTGATCATCCCGACGGCGGCGGTCGGTTTCGCCGCGTACGTGGTCGACTTGGCACTCCGCCCCGGAGGTTTCACTTGGCCCGCAGAGTTCGTCCTGATCCCGATCATGATGCCGATCGTCTTCGTCGGCGCGTACCTCGGATCGCGGTGGGGTCTCGAGAAGTTGAGGACTCGATCGGTCGCGCTCCTCTTCATCATCGTGTTGTTCATCGCCGCCGCGAAGCTCGTCTTCGACCTCCTGTGATCGCGGAGGAAAGGCCTTATACGTCGCCGCGGGTGCGCCGCCTCACCTGAGCCGAAGGGATGGGATGGACCGGACGGACGGGTCTCACTGGTTCTATTCGTACCTCCCGCAAGGCGTCGCCGGCGGCGCCACGTCGACCTTGATTCCATTGTTTGCGTACGCGCTCGGAGGCTCGCTCCTCACCGTAGGAATCATCGCGGCCGCCACGAGCCTCGCGTCGGTCCCCGCCTTCAGCTTATGGGGATCGCTCTCCGATCGCACCGCGCGCCGCAAAGTCTTCCTCCTGATCGGTTTCCTCGGCAGCGGGATCGCCCTCTTTGCGATGGCCCTTTCAGGGACCATGTCCCAGTTCTACCTCGCGAATCTCCTCGCGGGTTTCTTGGGCGCCGCGAGCGGCCCCGCCGGGACGGTCCTCCTCATGGAGACGTCGAAGCGGGCGGAATGGCCCTCGCGGCTCGCCCTCGTGAGTCGGATCGGAGCGATCGGGTGGGTTGCCGGTTTGGGCCTCGGAATCGCATGGCTAGCCATCGGACCGGGCCTGCTCAGCGCAGAGCTGTCGTCGATGCGCGCGCTCTTCGTGATCGGTGCCGCGCTCGGCCTCCTGTCCGGGCTCCTCGTTCAAATCTGGACCCGGGAACCGGCGGTCCGCGTGGATCGCCGGGAGGTCCATCTCGCCGACGTCCATGCCCGCATCGAGCGCGGTCGATATCTGCCGATTCGGATTCTCCACTTCATCAACCCGCTCGACTGGCGACGGAAGGTGCGTCTTCCGCACGCACTGCGGATGTATCTCGTCTGTGTCTTCCTCATGTTCGGCGGGTTCACCGCGTTCTACGGGTTCTTCCCGATCTTCTTGAAACAGTCCTACGGCCTCGGGAGTCCCGAGATCTTCGCGGTGTACATCGCGAGCCAGGCGACCTCGATCGCCGTGTATCCGCGCGTCGGCCGTTGGGTCTCGGCTCGCGGGGATCGGTCGACGCAGTTGTACGCGGCCGTAGGCCGATCAATGCTGTTCCCGTCGTTCCTGCTCGTTGGGATTGCGGCGCTGCCGTACGGTGCGCGTTTCGGCGCCGCCATCGCCCTTCACGCTGGCGTCGGACTCTGCTGGGCCCTGATCAATGTCGCCGGCTCGACGCTCGTGTCGCGACTCGCTCCCGAGAACGGTCGAGCGGAGGCGTTCGGGACCTACAACGCGGTCCAGGGTTTCGGCTCGATCCTCGGGCCCCTCCTCGGGGGTTTCGCCGCGCAATACCTCGGATACGCGGTGGCGTTCGGCACGAGCGTGGCCCTCATCCTCGCCGGCTGCGCGTTTCTCGCCGCGACGCGCTTCTCGGAGACTGCAGCGCTCAGCGAAAACCGTAAATGAGGACCCGACTTCCGGCGATTCGGGCGCGCGATGAAGGTCCTCATCCTGGGCGGATACGGTGCGATGGCCCAGTCCACGGTCCCGGATCTTCTCTCGAGTCCCGGAGTCGAGCGGGTCGGGATCGCCGGGCGGAACACATCGAAGGCGAACGCATTCGCGGCTTCGCAACGGGATGACCGTGCGACCGCGGTCTCCGTCGACGCCCGCGATTCGGCTGCCCTCGTCCGCGAGCTCAAGCACTGGGACTGTGTGATCAACAGCACCTGGTACGATCTGAACGTCCCGATTATGGAGGCGGCGATCGAGGCCGGCATCCATTATTGCGACCTCGGCGGCCTGTACCATCAGACGTTGCGACAGCTCAAACTCGACGAGCGAGCGCGTGACGCCGGCGTGACGTGCGTC
>DATGWB010000110.1:0-6091 GCA_035299725.1 Thermoplasmata archaeon | reverse complement strand
TGCCCGTCCTTGAG
The DNA here is from genome assembly GCA_035299725.1 of Thermoplasmata archaeon. Taxonomy (GTDB): domain Archaea; phylum Thermoplasmatota; class Thermoplasmata; order RBG-16-68-12; family RBG-16-68-12; genus RBG-16-68-12. Next base: position 6,077 of record DATGWB010000110.1, on the reverse strand, counting down.
GACAAGACGTACGTCGTCCTCGGCATCCCGGACGGCGACAATCTCGATTTCGCGGCCGGACGCATGTGGGACCTCTGGTCCGAACCGGTCCGCGGTACCCTCCCGTTCGCGTGGAGCCTGAACCCGCTCCTCGTCGATCTCGCGCCGCCGCTCCTCGACCGGTATTACGACAGCGCCACCCCGCTCGATCGGTTCCTCGCTTCCCCGAGCGGCGCGGGGTACCTGTACCCGGACTACACCGGACCGGGAGACCTTTCGCCGTTCGTCAACTTCACGAAACGGTACCTCGACGCGGCGGATATGGACGTCGTCTGGTTGCTCAACGCCTTCGCCGCGTCCGAGATCACGTACACCTCGGCGACTCTCTCCGCTTACGTCGACGGCTCCCGTCCGGCGGGAATCGTCCTCGATTACGACGATCAGCCGAGGACGCGCGATTCGTGGGTCCAGGCCGGGACCCAGGCAGTTGCGCCGGTCATCCGGTCGACGCACTTCTGGACGACGGCCGACAACGTCCTCGGAAAGATTGACACCGCACTCGATTCAGAGCGCGGCGGTCCGAATTTTCTCTGGCTCACCGTGTACACGTTCCGTTTCGATCTGAACGACGCACGGGCCTTGGTGGGCGAGCTTTCAAGGCGAATGGGCGGGAATCTCGAAGTCGTCACTCCTTCCGCGTTGTTCGACCTGTTGCGTGCGGATTTCATCCGGACCGCTCGGAGCCGCCTCGACGCGATGGAGGGGGATCCGATTGGGTCGTTTATTTTCGCTGGCATGATGGAGTCCGCAAAGGCGCGTCTGCTAGAAGCGGACGCCTCGCTTTCCGCGGGCGATGCCAACCGCGCTGCGTACGTCTCCTATCTGGCACTCGAGGATCTCCGGTCCGTTTCCTCTGCAGAGGCGCTTCTGGCGTCGTTGGTCGTTCTCTTGGTCGCTGCCGCGCTTGCCTACCTCGCTCACCGCTCTTCTCGGTCGGACGACAAAGGGCCGGAGCGCATTCGGTTCGGCGTCCTCCTGATCGTGACCGCGGCGGTGGCCCTCCTGGTCTTTGCGCTCCGGGAGGCGCTGGACCAGAACTTCTGGACCTATCCGACGATCCTCGTCGCTGTCGCGATCGCCGGGATCCACCGCCCGCTCCGTCGTTGGCTCGACCGCGCGTACGCCGCGCGGGCTCCCACCGCGGCGGCCCTCGCGGCCCTGGTCTTCGTGGCCCTTGCGATCCGGACGAGTGCTGCCCTTCCCCTCGCGGTCATCGGAGTCCTCCTCGCGATCGATGCATACCTGGCCCGTCGCCCTGGCACCGCATCGGAGGTCCTCCTCGGTCTCGGCTTTGGCACGGCGATCGGATTCCTGGGTGGATTCGACCTGCCTACGTTCGCGGTCCTCTCCATTCTCCTCGTGCTACCGGCGATGACCGTCAACGGTTCGCCGGTGGGCTATACGCCGCGACGACGCCCGAGCGCTTTGATTCCCGGGTTCGTGCTCGCTCTCTCGCTCACGCCACTCACCGTCGCGTATTACTATTCGCTGGCGCTCCGCCTCGAATTCCAGGGGGGCGGGCTCCTCACCGTCGCCGGAGCGCTGCTGGTCGTCGGGCCGACACTCGCGATCGTCGCGCGGCGGGCACATCCCCGAATCGACCCGATGGTCTCGGAGGTCGCGGGCCTCGCCCTTGCGGTCGTGTTCAGCGGTCTCGTCCTGCTCTCTCACGGAGCCCTCCCCACCGTCCTCGCGTTGCTCGGGCTCTTCGCTTCCCTATCGTACGCCGCAGTCGCGGCGCTCGATCGCTTCGCCGCACAGGGCGGCCAGCTGGGACCGGCTCTCGCGACAGCCATCCTGTTCCTGCCCTTGCTCGTCCTGTTCATTCGCATGCCGCCAATCGTCTTCTCGCTCACGATTCTCCGACTGCCCGAGGTCATCGAATCCGCGCTCTACGCGCCGACCGTGCTCATTGCCGCGTTGGCGCTTCTGCTCGCGCTCGGGATCGGTCTCCTCCAGCGGCTACGGGATGCACTGGGAAAGGATTATGACCGGGAGGCCCATCGTGGCCCGGAAGGGCGATGAGGAAGCTCCCGAAGAAACGGTTCCTCGAGGTCGCGGGGCGTATCCTCCGGAACAAGATGGCGAAAGAAGCGATCTATCCCTTCTACTGTTCCTTCAAGCTCACGCGCCGCTGCAATTTCACGTGCTCGTTCTGCAACTGTTGGCACGTCAAGAACCGATGGAAGGACATGCCGACGGAGGACGTGAAGGCGGTCCTCGACAACCTCGCCCGCTCCTCCGTGATCGTCTGTAGTTTCGAAGGCGGCGACCCGCTCGTCCGCGACGACATCGAGGAGCTCCTGAAGTACCAATACCAGAAGCCGTGGTATCTCCTGTTCACGACGTCGGAGCGGGACATGCAGGTGCGGTACCCCATGCCGGAGTACGGGAAGTACATCGACTTCCTGCACATCTCGATCGACGAGGGCCACAAGAACCTCGACATGTACGACGAGCTCGAGGAGTACACGAAGTGGGGGTCCATCGTCACGGTGCAGATCGTCGTCACGAAGAACGACATCGGCGCCCTCGAGACGAAGATCCGCCGGTGTCAGGACGCCGGCGTCAAAGCGGTCGTCATGTGCGCCGTGCACCTGAAGAACACGAAAGACCACCTGCCGGACCTCTGGTCGATGTCGAAGGTCGGCCTCGAACTGAAGAAAAAGTATCCCGGCGTCATCATCTCGCCAGACAGCTATTTCAACCGGATCACCTGGGACCATGGATGCGACACGTCCTCGATCATCGTCGACGCCGATGGCTTCCTGTGGTATCCATGCCGCGTCCTCGAGGAGAAGACGATCAACCTGATCGACTCGGACTTGATGACGTACCTTGAGTCGCCGGATGGCCACGAGCGGCGGCTGCGGATGGCCGCGTGCGACATCCAGTGCGCCTGGTACCAGTACTACGCGACGCAGGCGTTCGTGAATCCGCGCGAGATCCTGTCCGCGTGGATGCCATATTACCGCGACCTCCTGAATGGCGGGAAGCAACCGATGGCGGTCGCCCCGGCCTTCGCGCCGCGGTCGGTTGGCGACCTGGCGCACATGCAGATCCTCCAAGAAAGCGCGATGAAAGGGCTGGATCTCTCGGAGCCCTCGGCGATGGAACTCCCGATGATTCAATCGGCACCCCCGCATCCGTGAGTTCGTCCGGTCCTCCGGCGAACGTCTCCAATCAACGGGTCCATTCCGTTTTGTCGACACGACGTCCGTTTGGAGAAAACGGAGAAATAGCGGCACACGCCATCGGACCCGCGATGGGATGTACCGTCAGGACGGCTTCTGAGGGTGACGATCGACCCCGCTGAAAGCGTCTTCCGGCTCCTGCTCGTCTTCGCGCTCGCCTTCGGGATCGGCCTGGAGCGGCAGATCCGTCGTAAGCCGGTCGGCTTCGGAACGTTCATCTTCGTGTCCACCGGCGCGGCGGCCCTGGCGATCCTCGCGATTGACTTGGAGGCTGACAATCCCTTGACTCTCCTCGGCGGTGTCATCACCGGGATCGGCTTCCTCGGGGCCGGCGCCCTGATCCGCGCCAACGACCGCGTGTTCGGCTTCACGACGGCCGCGCTCGTCTGGGCGATGGCGGCGCTCGGGGTGGCCGCGGGCGCAGGCCTGTACCTCATCGTCTTCGTCAACTACGGCGTCGTCTGGGCGGTCATCATCACCGATCGCTTCCTGGAGGGACGGGGCTTCGGCTCGCACGCGAAGATCGTCCACCTCACGATTGCGAATCCGGTCAGCGCTGATGATCTCGACGTGATCCTGCCGCCATCGTTCTCGAAATTCGAGCGGCTCCACGTGGACAAGGAGACGCACCAGGTGACCGTGACGGCGCAAGTGCGTCTCAAGCCGACCGCCGTCGCGGGGCTCCTCGAGGCCCTCCGAGCGAACGAGAAGATCCGGAAGTTCGAGATCGAGTGACGCCTACCCGGACTCGAGGAGGTCGCTGTACGACGAGGCCATCAGGTCCTCGTCAGGGATCTGGAAGTAACGGCGCAAGGCCTCCAATTGTTTCTGGCCCTCCTCCCGATCCGATTCGTCCGCGAGGACCTTCTCGAATTCCAGGAATTTACCCAGTCCAGTGACCACGTCGAGATGGACCTGGACGCCTTGGAGGCGGTAGACCTCACGTGTCTTGCGGACTTCCGCCTTCATCGGGAGGACCTGCAAGAGAATCTCACGGACGGTCGCAACATCGGGGACGGACGCGAGGAGGACCCGGCTTTCCTTCACGCCGCTCTGGTCCTGCCGTTCGTAGTAGATGAGCTGCCCTCCCTTCATGCCCTCGACCACGCGGAGTTTGAGCCTCCGCTCGCCGAGGGAGAAGTACACGTCGATTTGGACGAAGGTGCCGAGGCGCTCTGCACCCGACAGGAGGGCGCGCGCCTTGCCGAGGTCCTCGTACCGCGCCTTCAGCTCGACGAGGTTCCTCGCGCCCGAGTCCACGCGGGGCGAGAACGCGGGATGGACAAGAAGATTGCTGGCCTAAACGTAGGCCGTGATTCGGCGCTGGCCTCGAAGATACGCCCGCAGGACGCTCGATCGCCACCAGTTCTCCAGCGGAAGGCGCAGACGCCGTCCCAGTTCGGCTTCCGCCTCGTCGAGGCTCTCGAACCGCCCGGGTTTCGTTTTGAGGGCCGCCCGCGCGAGCTCGCGATAGCGCCAGACACCGAGGGGCACCCAGTCGTCGTAGACCTCCATGAGGACGACGGCGCCCGCTTGACGGCGGCGTGACGCAAGATGCTCGAGCACCGGCAGGCGGGTCGCGTGGTACGCTCCCGCGATCTGCCCCGGATAGGTCGTCCGGCCTCCGGCGAACTCATGGTCGTGGGCTGGCGTCGGGTTTGCCTCAAGGTTCCACGCCTCCAGCCCCTCGAACATGAACGCCTGCGGGAACATCAGGACGGCGACGTTGTTCGCGAGTCCGCTCGCGCTCGCCACCTCGAAATCGGAGATCCACGGGAACGACCTGACCTCCCGAACGAGGCTCTTTGCGAGGATGTCGTCGATTGCGGTGATCGACCACTCGGTCGGGACGAGCCGCCGCCGGTCCTTCGTCCCGAGCAGGCCGACGGAAAAGACCCGCGTGATCTGGCTCTGGGAGATCCCGTGGTCGTAGAGATCGGTGACCGCCTCACCGGCCCGCAGGTCCGTGTCGGAGACGAGGTCGTCCACTCGCCGGGGCACGGACGGATTCGCGGTGAGGTCGACCTTCGCGATATCCGCGCTCGGTCCGCTCGGGGGCGCACGACTCGAGAACGGGCTCACGAGGGTCGGTTTCTTCGTGAACCACATCTCGGTGTCGATCGGCTTTGAGGCCATGGCGGCCTCCTGCACCGTCGAGAGGATCGAGTCCGGCGTGCGGGCTTCCGCGACCCGACGAGGCGCCTTCCCGCGGACCAGGGTGAGTCGGAATCGCAAGATCTCGGGAAGTTCGTACGACAGCCATGATTCCGAGGCGTCGAGGATCGATGTGTCCTCGTCTCGGACCGGCGGGACGAGCGGTCCCACGAGGACCTTCGGGTATCCCCACGAACCGACGAACGCACTGGGGGGCGATGCCCCGAACAAATTCGTCGTCTGCAGATCCCGCCGCTCCTCGAACCAATCGCGGACCCGCCCCAGGTATGGACAGATGGCGAGCCGACACCGTTTGATGTCCCCATGGCAGACCCGACACGCGATCTCGCGGCGGACTTCCGCCAACGTCTCCCGAATTCCGTCCTCCGCTCGGGCCAATCCGAAAGAGGAGGGAATGGTCATAGTCACGCGGACGGGGTGGGCGCCACGGGTTTCGGGGGCGCCGGCGCGGGGGACGGTTTGTCCTCGGGGATGACCTCGTCCCAGCGCGAATAGCAAAGTGGACACACGTGGATGATGCCGCCCGAAGCGTTGCACGGCTGTGCGCCGTGGTTCGGGCAGTGGTGCTCTTTGGCCATCTCATCCCTCCGAAGGGCCCGGGCCACTTATGGTTTTCGGGCTCGGCTCGATCCCGTAGAGCTTGTCGCGGTTCGCCTCGAGTTGGTCGAC
>DATGWB010000109.1:0-2548 GCA_035299725.1 Thermoplasmata archaeon | reverse complement strand
TTCGACCACTACGACTGGGACTGCGAGGTCCTCGTTGCCTCCATCCGCCATCCGTTGCACGTGATCGAAGCGGCGAAGCTCGGGGCCGACATCGTCACGCTGCCCTTCGACGTCTTGAAGAAAATGACCCAACACGCGCTGACCGACGTCGGGCTGAAACGGTTCCTCGACGACTGGGCGAAGGTCCCGAAGTAGAAAACTGCGAAATGGCCCGCGTGGATTCTTCGGTGTCTACTCGACGACGAGGTCCTCGATGGCCGGGCTGGCCGCGACCTTGCGACCGAGCGGCGTGATCTGATATCGGAACGTCGCCGGCAACGTGCTCGACTTCAGGAACGTCTTCGGACCCGCGTCGTACTGCACGAGCAGGTCGAGGCGCACGAGGTTGTCGAGCTCTTCCATGACCTCGTCCGGTTTGACGTCCCTCATGTTCGCGAACAGTTCGCTCTTCGTGATGCCGTTGCCTTCGCGGCGGGCCGCGAAGACCAGGATGCGCTGACGAAGCAGTTTCCGCACCTTCCGATTCTTCTCCCCCGCCATCATGGCGTCCACGGCCTGGCCGATGATCCCGCTGAACGCTTCTTCGACCCCCTCTCCGGTGGCCGCGCTCGTCAGGGACGTTGGCGCCCCTGGGAAGTTCTCCTTGAGCCAGGCGGATTCCTGAGGCCCGATCTTGGAGCCTTTCGCGCGGTCGACCTTGTTGAACACGATCCGGAACGGCACGCCACCGGTGACAGCCGACACGGCGCGGATCCAATCCGCGAGGGTGTGCAACGTGTCCGGGCGCTCGATGTCGCACACGGCCAAGGCGCCTTGGGTGCCGTAGAAGAGCGCATCCCGGAAGTTCTCTCGGATCGCGTGCTCCCCCATCTGGTCGAAGATCGCGATGGACGCCAGGATGATGTCGCCGGGCTCGTCCCCAGGAAGCTCGACGTCGACCCGGTGCATGTGGACGCCCAACGTCCCTTTGTACTCGGGGGTGTGGCGCGCCTCGATGTACCGTTGGATGAGGCTCGTCTTGCCGACAGCTCGCTCGCCGACGACGTTGATCTTCAACTTCAGGCGGCGGATGCGCAAGGAGCCCGCGAGTCCCTTGTCGGCCTCAAAAGGCCTCCGGGACGATTATCACGCTCTCAACTCTGCAACCGACCGTTAGGCCGCGACCGAACAGGAGGGAATCCTTCAAGTGCCCTCGGCTGCATGGGTTTCCGGACGATGGACTCCGGCGGCGCGAAGATCACGTTGGACCAGGAGAGCTTCAAGGCGCTCGCCTCGGACGTCCGCGTGGGCATCCTGAAGCGCCTCGACGTGCGGCGGGAAACGGTCACGGATCTGAGCAATCTGATGACCCTGAGCAAGCCGACCCTCCTCGAGCATCTCGAGAAGCTCCAGTCAGCCGGCCTCGTGAAGCGCGTCGATGAGGGCCGGAAGTGGATCTACTACGAACTATCCGACAAAGGCCGCAAGATCCTGCATCCGGAACGCGTGGCCATCACGCTCGCCCTGGGCATCGCCGTGGCGCTCGCGGCGATTGGTGCGTTCCTCGTGCTGACGGCCGAAGTCGCAATCATGCCGGGGTCGCCCGGCCTGACCTCGTCCGCGCCGAGCGCCGAACGGAGCCTGCTGAGCGGGCCGTTCGGCTTCGCCGCCCTCGCGTTCGGTCTCGCCATCGCCTCCGGCGTGGTCGCCCTCGCCCTGCGGTTCATCGGCCAGCGGCGCCGCGAGCGGTTCTTCGAGCAGATGGGCGCGGCCTGACGGATCCTCGGCTCCCGTGGGAGTCCGGGAAACCGTTATGAGCGCACGGCGCCATCGTACGGGCGTGACTCGCCCGTGGCGGGGGAGGACCGAGTGGGCGGTCCCGCTGCTCCTGTTCCTCGCGATCGTCCTCGTCGCCGCGCTCGCGTTCAACGTCGCGAACCTCGACACCGGCGGAGAGGCGATCCCGGGAGGTGGCGCCTCGGGCGGCACCTCGCCGAGCGCACTGGGCGTTTTCGACCCACTCCTGGGCGACGTGTTCCTCGTCGTGTTCGCGAGTTTCGTCATCGCGATGCTGGTCTACGCGATCCTTCGTCGGAAGGTGCAGCAGAAGGCACCGACGAAACCGTTCTCCTGGTGGCAGGTCATCTCGTCGGCGATTGGCCTGATCCTGGTCATCGCGCTCTTGCTCGCCTGGCCCCGAATGATCCAGGCGTTCCGCATTGGCCAGACCCCGCCGACGACCGGGGATGCGGGAGGCGCGAGCGCGACCGGTTGGCCCGTCGCGGCCGGGGCGCCGCTCGGCCTGTTCCTCGGACTCACGGTCCTCGCGACGATCGTCATCCTGGTCGCCCTGCTCCGTCGTGGCGCAGGCGTCGTCGAGATTGACAACGAGCCGTCGGACGATGATCCGGCGACCCGTCACGCCGCAGCCGACGCGGTGCAGGACGCGATCGAGGAGCTCGAGGTCGGCGGGGACGTGCGCGCCGTCATCCTGGCGTGCTTCCGGCGGTTCTGCGCCCTCCTCGGAGCGCGCGGGATTACCGCGCAGGGCGCCCTCACCCCGAGGGAG
>DATGWB010000108.1:0-4698 GCA_035299725.1 Thermoplasmata archaeon | reverse complement strand
TGGATCGCCTGGTTGCCGGTCAGCGCGCCGAGGGCGGTCACCGGATCCTCCGCGCGAAAGAGGGACCACAGGCGTTCCGCGCCGATCCGCGCGAGGGTGTGCTCGATCCCGATCGATCCGCGAAGCCGCACCACGTCCTCGGCTCGGTACGGCCGCATGATGCCGGCCCACCGTTCGTCCTGCCTCCAGCTCGCGTTCAGTTCCTCAGCGGTCCGCATCGCCGTTCCACTCCTCCAATTCCAACGATGATTCGGAAGCGGCCGCGGATGCCAAGCGAACGGGCGCTCGACCTCGCCGCCGTCCCATCTCAGACGTAGGTTTCGACCTACTTAACAGTTCTTGCAACGGCCGGATGAGCGGGGACTTCCTCCGGAAAAAGGGGCAGGTCGTCAGCGCGCTTCGGTCTTTCCCGCGGCCTTCGGTCCCGTGACGTTCGGACGATGAAGTTCGAAGACGTCCTGCGTGCGACAGTACCGCGGCCCGCCGAGCCGACCGATCGGCTTCGCCTTGTGGACGTCCACGGTTCCGTTGGTCAGCACCGCGTCGTCCACGTGCAATCGAATGGCTTCACCGAAGAAGACCGTGTTGTCCGCCACCGTGATGGCCCGGATGAGGCGGCATTCGAAGTTCACGGGAGACTCGGCAATCCGCGGGGGCCGGACGGCGTCGGAGGCAACGGGAGTCAGGCCCGCTTCCTCGAATTCGCTGATGTGTGCGGCATAGTCGCCGGAGGCGACGTTCATCTTCTCGGCGATCGCCTCGGTCACCATGTTCACGACGAACTCCCGGGTGTCGAGGATGTTTCGGGCCGTGTCCTTGGGACGACCGTCGCGCTCTCCCACGGACAGGGCGAGGACCATCGGCCGGCTCGACACTCCCATGCTGTACGAAAACGGCGCGCAATTGTTGATGCCCGCAAGGCTCCGCGTCGACACAAACGCGATCGGCCTCGGGACGAAGGCGGAGATCATCAGGCGGTACGAGTCCTTTTCCGGAAGCGACGACGGGTCGACCATCATGGACGGTCCCGTCGGCCGGAACGTCGGGCTGAGGATTAACGATTCTCGATACAAACCGTTTGTTTAAGCCCACCTATGCCTAGTTTTCTCGGAGTATGGCGGGCCCGTACGTCCTCCTGTACGACCGCGACTGCGGAATCTGCAGCGCGCTCTCCCGGTGGATCCACCGCGTCGACCTCCGCGGACGAATCCGGTTCGAGTCGATCCAGTCCGGGCGCGCGTTGCTGACCGGGATTCCGGAGGAACGGATGCTCGACGCCTGGCACATCGTCACCCCGGACGGTCAAGTTACCACGGGGGGCGACGCCGTGCCAACGTTGGTCGGCGCCTTCCCGATTGGCGCGGGGTTGGGTCGCCTCCTTGCGGGGTCGTCCGGCTTGATGCGGCAGGTCCACCGGCTCTACGCGTTCCTCACGCGGTTCCGCGACCGCCTCGTTTGCCGCCTGGACGCGGCCCCGCCGTCGGCGGGTTCGTCCCCGTGACGAGGGACCGGAGCGTCTTGAGGTTCCGCCGGTAGCCCGCATCTCTTCCGGGGAACTCGAGGCAACCGGGCACTGCGCGGAAGCGCTCCTCATTCACGAGGAATCGGAACGCCTCCTTTCCGAGCTTCCCTTTGCCGATGTCCTCGTGGCGGTCGAGTTTCGATCCGAGGTCGCCCACGGAGTCGTTCAGATGGAACGCGCGGATCCGACCCACTCCGACGGTCTCATCGATCGTCCGCAGCAGCGTATCGTAGCCGTCCCGGGTCCGGAAGTCGTATCCGGCGGCGAACGTGTGGCATGTGTCGACGCAGACCCCGAGGCGATCCGGATGCGCGGAGCCTTTCATCATTTCGGCGAGCTGCTCGAACCGATACCCGACGACGGTGCCGGCGCCCGCCGTGTTCTCCAGGACCGCGAAGACATCCGGGGCATTGGCGTGCTCGAAACACCAGTCGAGACTCGCGGCGATCATCTGGATCGCGTACGCCTCGCCTCTCCCCATGTGGGATCCCGGGTGGAAGATGACATCCCGCACTCCGAGAAGCTGGGCCCGGTCGAGCTCCTCCACAAACGCGACGCGGCTGTACGTGAGCGTGTTTTCGTCCGGTCCCGCGAGGTTGATCAGATAGTTCGCGTGGATGATCGCGCGTGCGATGCCATTCGCCGGCATCGCCTCCCGGAACGCGGTCGCTTCTTCCGGCGGGATCGGCTTCGTCCGGCGGAGCATCCGCGGGCTGCGGGAGAAAATCTGGATCGCGTCGGCGCCGACGGACTTGCCGCGCTCCGGCGCGAGTGCGATGCTCTCCGCGATGGAGACGTGCGCACCGAGGAACATGCTCCCCCGACGCGGCAATTGCCTTCGGACGGATGAGCTTGCCGATTTGGGCGACTTCGGTCTCCGCTTTCGTCACGTCGTCTCGTACGCGGCGGCGACCTTCCGCGCCTTCACGACCAGATACGACAGGGTCAGTTGCTTCTCGCCTCGCGCGAATGAATCGGAAAGTTCCTCCCAACGCCCGTCCTCGACCCATCGTCGCACGACCGAATCGCGAAGGAAGAGTTCGACCTCGCGCAACTCGTCGAACCGCGCCACGGTCGTGTCGACAGCCATGAACGCGACCTCAAAGCGGTTGTCTTGGAGCAGGTCCGTCATCACGTCTTCGTAAAAGGCCCATTGAGAACCCCGCCGGGTTTCCTTCCAATGGTCCCCGTGGTGGCAGCAGAAGACGAACGCCCCGCCGGGGCGGAGGGCCCGCGACGCATGCCACACGATTTCCGGCGACATGCAGAGGTTGCTGACGACCGCGTCGATCGGATCCCGGGCGAATTCATGGTACGGGGTCTTGTCGACATCGCCGAGGACGAACTCGACGTTCCGAATGTCGCGGATGCCCGCGTACGCCCGGGCGTGCATGAGTTTCGTACGGTCGAGGTCCACCCCGACGACCCGGGCGCCGGCGTGCGCGGCGACGAACGCGAGCCGCCCCTCTCCCGTGCCGACGTCCAACACGAGTTTTCCGCGGAAGTCCTCGTGCCGGAATTGTTCGATCAGCATTGGACGGAGGGCGTCGGACTCTTTCGCCGCCTCCCGCCACGGCAGCGTGCGGCTCTCGCGCACGACGTCCGGCACGATGTCCTCGCCCTCTCTCAAAGGACGCGGGGCATAAGAGGCCACCGGTGCGCGATGGGGAAAGCCACACGCTTATAGTCCTCGGCCCGATGTTGGCGCGGAGCGACGATGGAAGTCCGCGAACACGGCTTGTACATCGCCGGGAAGTCCGTCCCCGCTTCGTCGAACGAGACCGCGGACGTCCTCGATCCGGCGACGAATCGACCGTTCGCCCGCGTGGCGTCCGGGACTCGGGACGACGTCAACGCCGCGGTCGAGGCGGCCCGGGCCGCGTTCAATTCCCCGGAGTGGCGGGACCTGGATCCGAGCAAGCGAGGCCGGTTGCTCTGGCTCCTCGGCCAACAGGTCCGGGACCATTTCGAGGAACTCTCACGGCTCGAGTCGCAAAACGTCGGGAAGCCGCTGCGCGAAGCGAAAGGCGACATTGCCTACGTCTACAAGTTATTCGAATATTATGCCGGGCTGGCAGATAAAATTCAAGGCGAGACGATCCCCGTCCCCGGTGCGCGGTTCGATTACACGGTGCGGGAGCCGCTCGGCGTGACGGCGCACATCGCTCCCTGGAACTATCCGCTCCTCCTCGCGTCGCGAGGCGTGGCGCCCGCGCTCGCGGCCGGCAACGCGGTCGTTCTGAAACCGGCCACGCTCACGCCGCTCACCGCCCTGAAATTGGGAGAGCTCGCGGGGGCGGCCGGCTTTCCACCGGGACTCGTGAACGTGGTCACCGGTCCCGGTCGGGACGTCGGCGGGGCCCTCGTGGCGCATCCCGACGTCGACTCGGTCACATTCACCGGTTCCACGGAAACGGGGAAGCAACTCCTCCGCGTCGTCGCGGACCGGGTCGTCCCGACGACGCTCGAGCTCGGCGGCAAGAATCCGCAGATCGTCCTCGCGGATGCGAAGCTCGACCGGGCCGTCAAAGGCGCTCTTTGGGGCGCCTTCCAGAACGCGGGCCAGATGTGCTGGGCCGGATCGAAACTGCTCGTCCACGAATCGATCGCGCCGTCGTTCCTCGCGAAGCTGAAAGATCAGGTCGAGAAACTGCGACTCGGGCCGCCACTGAAGGACGACGTCCAGATGGGCCCGCTAGTCTCGCGGGAGCACGCGACGAACGTCGTTGCCGCGATCGAGGATGGAATCGGGAAAGGCGCAAAGCTCCTTGCAGGAGGCAGTCGGACGGATGCCGGCGAGATGAAGGACGGGAACTTCGTGAAGCCGACCCTGTTCGAGAATCCACCCGCCGCGGCGCGCGTGACGCGCGAGGAGGTCTTCGGGCCCGTGGTGGCCGCGTGGCGCTTCGACGATCTCGATGACGCGATTGCGAGGGCGAACGACACGCCGTACGGTCTCGCCGCGGGCCTCTGGACGCAAGATGTCGCGAAGGCACACGCGATTGCGCGACGATTGCAGGCCGGCATGGTCTCAATCAACGAGTTCCCGGTCACCTTCCCGCAGACCCCGTTCCTCGGGTGGAAGCAGTCCGGACTCGGCCAGGAGCAGGGCGTCGATGCCGTCCTCTTCTACACCCACGTCAAGAACGTGCTCGTGAATCTCGAGTGACACGATG
>DATGWB010000107.1:0-5836 GCA_035299725.1 Thermoplasmata archaeon | reverse complement strand
CGGAACGACCAAGGATCCCCGTCGGTGAACGTGGCGCATGGCAGCTTCAGCTCCTCGTTCAGCCGCTTGAGCAACCGGCGAGTGCTTCGACTCGGCTGACCTTTTAGGTGAACGAGAATGCATTTCGCGTCCTCGTCGAAGCCGTTCTCCACGAGGCGGTCGAACATACCGCCGGTCTCGATCGCGAGGATGAACTTCGCGTCCGCTTCGATGAGTTTGACCTTCTCCTTCTCGACGTTGTATGGGATCGTGTAGCCGGCATCGCCGACGTCGTCGCGGCAGTTGATCCTCTTCCGATCGCCGTTCCGGGTGATCTCTTCGATCGTCAGATTCCCGATGACGCTGGCGCCGCTCTCCTCCGGACGGAGCTTGAAATCCTCCCGCAAGAGCTGCGTGATGACCTCGAGGTCCTCCGCGAGGAGGTTCGATTCCTCCTGGGCGTGGAACTTCGCGATGTCCCAGCCCTCGGAGATGTAGTACATCTCCCTCAGGGTCGAGGACTTGCTGTCCCGGATCATGTCCCGGATGAACTCGAGGACATACATCGTTCGCAGGAGCATAAGGGCGCCTTTGAGCTTCTTCGCGCTGCGCACGCCCATCAGGTTGCCGTACTTCCAGACCGCGTGCTTCGAGTCGAAACGGATGTTCGCCTTCGTCCGCAGCGGGATCTTCATCTTCGGGATCTGACCGCCATCGAGTTCCTCGTAGATCTCCTCCGCAATCGCGTAGAGAGCGTCGACGGCTTTGTTCGATGCGGGCGCGCCGCTTTTCTTCCTAGTCGTCATCGAGCGCCTCTTCCGTCTCGTCGTAGTCGATTTCGGTTTCTTCTGCGGGCTCTGCAACGGGCGCCTCTTCCTCCTCGAATTCCGCGTAGTTCAACTCCCAATCGCCGGGCAGCGGTTCCGCGCCGATGACGAGGCCCGGGTTGATTCCGCTCACGTAGATGTCGGACTCGTCGTACTCCGCTTCATCGAGTCCTTCCAGGACGAATGAGATGGAGGCCTTCGCGACGCTGTCGATTCGTTTCAGCTCCCACGTGACCTTGCCGTCGTCGCGGACCTCGGCAGGCTTCGGTTCAATCGATTTCGGTTCGATGCCGCGCGGCAGGAGCAGATGGAGATTCAACTTCTTGCCCGCGGCGGTGAAATTGTGGACGTTGAGCGTGACGGTGTGCCGCTTTGCCTTCTTGTCGTACGCGATTTGCTCGTCGACCCAGACGACTCCCATGATCTTCGTGATCGTCGCGTCGAGGGCCGGGACCTTCTTGTTCACGATCTTCGCCGATTTGTCGGCGATGCGCGGGAGGATGAGTTGGACGATCTCGAACTTCTCTTTCGTCTTCGCGCGGTGGGCCTTCTTCGTGAGATGCGTTTTGAGGCGGCGCCCGCTCTCTTTCAAGGCGAGGTCGAGCTCCGTCATGATTTCGTCGACAGTCGCGACAGCCTCTTTCGCCTCGGATGTGTAGGGTACCTTCGTCGAGCAAAGGTGGACGAGGACGATCGCGGGACCGAACGGGAGTCCCTGTCCGCCGCGTTGCTCCAGGCCGTACCGCCTCCAGTCCACGTTCGCGACGGCCTGGGTGAGGGCGCAGCCGCCTGCCTGGTACAAGAGCGGGACCCGGTTGGCGAACCGAAGAACCTCGATCGGTTGGTCGGGCGGAAGATCTCCGCCGTAGACGATTCCGACCTCAATCTGAAACGGATTTCCGGAATAGACCGCCGGATCCCGTGTAAGCGGCGGGGCATAGAACTCCGGTCTCAGGTTTCCAAGGACGTTCTTGAGGCCTCGCTTGATGAGCCGTTCCCCGATCGGGCTGAGGCAGTCCGTCGGAGGGGACATCAACTTCGCGCTTTGCATGGCTTCGTGGAGCGCCTTCGCCTCTTCGAGGACGAGGGACTTCGGCTTCTTGTCTGGGTCGAGGCCGGCGGCATCGCAGATTTCCTTCGCGACGCGGGAAGAGACCCGCACGAACTCCTCCTCGAGGAAGGCTGCGAGCTTGTAGGACTTCGTCTCCTTCATCATGGCCATGAGCGTGCCGAGCTCGATTCCATGAGGATGCGGCGGAATTTCCTTCGTCTTCGGAGGGAGTTCCTCCGTCGCTCGCTCGAAGACAATCTCTTCGCCCTCCGGCGGCCGATACGTGATGCGCGCATGCGGATTCACGATCGCCGTGGCCTTCAGGTATTCCGGCACGGATTGCTTTCCCGCGTTGTAGCGGCCTTTGAGCGGGATCTCGACCCGCGTGCCGTGGACCCGCTCCCACACCACGAAGTCTTCCTCGACCACGTTTGGTCGGTTCTTCTTCGTGTCCAGAATGAGTTCGATTTCGTACGCGACGTCCTGCTCGGCGACCTTCGATCGAATCTTCGTCGGCTTGCCGGTCGTGATCTGACCGTACATCACGGCCCCGGAAATCCCAAGGCCTTGCTGACCGCGACGCTGAGCGCGACTGAAAAATCGTGATCCGTATAGCAAACGTCCGAAGACGTTCGCCACTTCCTTCTTGACGATCCCCGGTCCATTGTCTTCTACAACAACGACGAACTCTTCCTTGTCGATCTTCTTGACCTCGACGAGGATGTCCGGCAGAATGTCCGCATCCGCCGCGGCATCGAGGCTGTTGTCTACACCCTCCTTGACCGCCGTGAGGAGGGCCTTCGTCGCCGAGTCGTAGCCGAGGATTTGCTTGTTCCGCTCGAAGAATTCGGAGACGCTGATCTCGCGCTGTTTCTTCGCGAGTTCCTCCGCGATCGAGATCGATGGCATGGCATCACGCGGGACGGCCGAACAGAATTGTGGGCGTTCCCATCCCTGGGCCCCGCGTATTTGAGCTTGGCCATTTAAGGCTTCGCAGCCCGTTTCGCAATGCCATTTCTATGGAGGGGAGGGTACATTACGCACGCGCGTGGAGGTGGGTGAAAGTGTCCGCTTCCCGACCGTTCACTTCTCGAAAACGGCCCCGCAGTTCGGGCACTTCTCGGCGCTCTCGTCGACGTCGGCGCCGCAGTTCGTGCACGTGAACGCGGCCGCCTTGCTGGCCTTCTCGCTCTTCGTCGGTTCGATCAATTCCGCCTTGGGCTTCGACTTCTCCTTCGGGATCTGCGGCTCGGCGCCGAGCATGCGGGTGCGCGTCGCCCGCTGCCGGACCGTGTACCACCACATGAACAGAATGATGTAATAGAACGCGAACGGCAGGATCATCGAGAAACTGGTGAAGTAGGCGAAGAGGCCGTAGTAGCTCGCGACGGGCGCCGTGAGCGGGCCGATATCAACATTCGTGAACGTCCAGTTTGCACGCCTGTCCCAGACGGAAAATCCGTACGCGTAGATCGAGGTGGACAGGTTGACGCTCGTCTCAAACCAGGTGCCGAGACGGGTGTTGTTGAAGCTGCCCGGGACTGTGATATTGACCATCGGGGAACTGGACATCGGATAGTCATTGAGGCCTGTGACCGTCGTGAGGTTCAGGGAGACGGCGAACATGTCCGGAGTTGCATTGACGGTGCTCGTCAGCTTCACCCGGAACGTGAACGCTCTTGGCGAGTCCGACTGGAGCGGGATGACCGTCCCGTTCGAGAGCGCCATCGTCGGGCTCATGAAGGGTCCGGGCGCACTCTGGATCGGGATTCGCTGGGAGTAGAGGGCCGAAGTCTGCAGCGCGCCGCCGAGGAGGATCGCGATCAGGATAACCGGGAGCGCGTTCAGTGCGAACCGCTTCAATGACCGCTCGCCGAAGTAGTAGGGGACCAGGAAGACCAAGAGCGGCGCGGCCAAGATGACCAGACAGCCGAGTCCGCCCGCCGTAAACACGAGGAGGAACGAGACGATGATCCCCATGAGGACGAGGTACGTGACCCGGAACCAGACGTTCTTGCGGAACCGCAAGAGGAGCTTCCATACCTGCGCCGAGAGCGTCTCGTCACTCACAGAACGATGCGATGTGGGCTTTTCGATAAATAGTTATGCCGGCCCCATGGAGAACGCGGTTCGGGAATCGAATTTCTACGGCCGAACGTTCAAATAGATTCTGCAAAATAGGACGAGACTTCCATCGGAGCCTGAGGGATGACGCAGCTTGTCGTGGCGATTGGCGGGAATGCGCTTCAACCCGCGGGCGAGGCCGCGGACGCGGCCGCCCAGCGGCGCCGGATCGAGGCGACCGCATCGCGACTCTCGGACCTGGTCGCGGCCGGCCATGACGTCGTCTTGACGCACGGCAACGGCCCCCAGGTCGGCAACATCCTCCTGCAAAACGAGGAGACCCGGCATCTGGTCCCGCCGTCGCCCCTCGATGTCTGCGGTGCGGAGAGCCAGGCGTTGATCGGCTACCTGCTTGCACAGGCCCTTCGCAACGAGTTCGCCTCTCGCCGAATCCAACGGGACGTCGCGTGCGTGGTGACGCAAGTCCTCGTCGATGCCAGCGATCCGGCCTTCGCGAATCCGACGAAACCGATTGGCCCGTACTATCTGCGGGACGACGAGATCCTCGTTAAGAAGGCCAAAGGATGGAAGATGGTGTACGACCAGCGGGGCGGATGGCGCCGCGTCGTGCCGTCTCCCCGGCCCGTGGACGTCGTCGAGAGGGACATCATCCGCATGCTCGTCGGGAACGGCGACAGACGCATCGTGATCGCCGCGGGCGGCGGTGGGATTCCGGTCGTCCGCAAGGACGGCAAGCTCGTCGGCGTCGAGGCCGTCATTGACAAGGACCACGCGGCAGCGGTGCTCGCGCAGGCGATCGGATGGAAGCACCTCGTGATCGCGACGGACGTCTCCCAGGTCGCCCTGGATTTCGGCAAGCCGGGCCAGAAGTTCCTCGACCGCATGACGGTCGCCGAGGCGAAGAAATACCTCGCGGATGGCCAGTTCCCGCCCGGGAGCATGGGCCCGAAGGTCGAGGCGGTCATCGAATTCCTGGAGCACGGCGGGCAGCACGCGGTCATCACGGACCTCGAGCATCTCGTCCCCGCGGTGGCGGGCAAGGCCGGCACCCAACTCGCGCGGACGTGAGCGCGGAAGGATTTTCCCCGCCGACGGCGTTCGCGGCGCGCCGATGGCGAAGGTCCCGAAGCGGTGGTACGAGGACTTCTTCGGATCCGACTATCTCATCCGGTACGTCCACCCGGAGACCGCGGCCCAGGTCGAGGCGATCGACAAGATCCTCCATCTCCGAAAGGGCGGACGCATTCTGGACGTCGCATGCGGGGCGGGCCGCCACACGATCGAGCTCGCGAAGCGCGGGTATCGGGTCACCGGCCTCGACCTGTCGTCGCCTCTCTTGGCGGAGGGGAGGAAGGCGGCGCGCCAAGCCGGCGTCAAGGCGACGTTCGTCCAGGGGGACATGCGCCGCCTTCGCTACCGCAACGCCTTCGACGCCGCCATCTCGATGTTCACGTCGTTCGGTTACTTCGATCGTCCCGAGGAAGACCGCGAGGTCTTGCGAGGAATCGCCCGCGCACTCCGGCCGCGTGGGAAGTTCCTGATGGAGTTGTTCAACCGCGACAGCCTGGTCGCGGGGTTGCCATCGCAGAACTGGCAGGCGCGGGACGACGGCACGGTCGTCCTGGAGGACGCATCGTTCGACCTGCTCCGAGGCCGGTTCGAGACGCGCCAAGTGATCATCGACCGGAAGGGCACGCGGGAATTCACCGCGTCCGTCCGCGCGTACACCCTCGCGGAGCTCAAGGAGATGCTCGATGCCGAAGGCCTCTTCGTCCATCGCGTCCTCGGAGGCCTCGACTTGTCGCCGTACACCGCCCGCTCCCAGCGGATGGTCCTGTACGCGGTCAAGGGCCTGGAGCCCGAAGGCATTCGCACCATGTGGTAGGGGAAGACG
>DATGWB010000106.1:0-5143 GCA_035299725.1 Thermoplasmata archaeon | reverse complement strand
AATGCCGGAATCTACGTGGCGGTCTCGACGCCGATCTACTTGGGCGTCGCCTCGCGAGGCCTCCGTGGGACCGGTTCGTGGGATCACGCAGGAATCCGCGAGGCGATCCCGTCCCTGTTCCTGTTCAGCATCGCAGGGATCACGATCTTCCTGGCCATCGGGCTCGGGCCGATTGCGATCGTCGTGCCCCTCACCACGGCGTACCCGATCGTCGCCATCCTCGTGCGGCGGTTCTGGATGGACGAGCGGCTCACCTTTCCACAGAAGTTCGCGATCGCCCTCGCCATGGTCGGGGCCTTCCTAGCGACGCTCTGATGCGGTAGGCTTTTCATCCGCGGTCCGTCTCCGACCGCCGTGTTTCGGCCGTGGCGCTCGTTCCCGACGATGGTCGCCTCGGGCCTTGTGGTCGGCTTCGCGACCGGCGGCTTCCCCGCGTACTCGAAGGAGATCTCACAGGTCGCGCTCGTCCTCGGGATGACCTTCTCGCTCACCGAGATCTCGATCGCCGGCATCTCGCCTCGGACGGAACTCCGGCGGTTCCTGATCGCCTTCGCGATGAGTTACGTCGTCCTGAGCGGTCTCATCCTCACGTTCGCGGTCCTCAGTCCGGACCCTCAGATCCGGAACGGATGGGTCCTCATGGCGGCCGTCCCTCCGGCGATTGCCGTTGTGCCGATCACTTCGATTCTCAAGGGAGACACGCGACGGTCCGTGATCTCGCTGGCCTTGCTGTACCTGCTGGGCCTCGGGCTCGTCCCCGCGATCACCTTGGTCTTCACGAGTCAGGCAGCGCCCTTTGGGGAACTAGTCGTGCAAACAGTCCTGTTGATCGGGGTGCCGCTCGTCGCGTCACGCTTCCTCCGCCGGTGGCATCGCGGCGCGGATATTCGCGGGAGCGCGGTGAGCGTCTCGTTCTTCTTCCTCGTCGTGGCGATCGCCGGCTCGACGCGAGCTCCCCTGCTCGC
The DNA here is from genome assembly GCA_035299725.1 of Thermoplasmata archaeon. Classification (GTDB taxonomy): domain Archaea; phylum Thermoplasmatota; class Thermoplasmata; order RBG-16-68-12; family RBG-16-68-12; genus RBG-16-68-12. The sequence goes on along the minus strand of DATGWB010000106.1, from coordinate 4,178 downwards.
CCATCCGGAGCTCATCGCGTCTCTCGCTCTCCTGTCGTTCGTGCGGACGTTCCTGTTGGGCGGAGTCGTGTTCGTCCTTACGCGGGCCTTCCATGTCCCATGGGCGGAGCGGGTGGCGGTCACGGCCTTCTCGTCGTTCAAGAATCTCGGCCTGACGGTCGTCTTGGCCTTCGCGGTGTTCGGGTCGGTCGCGACGTTGCCGTCGATCGTATCCTTAATCTTCGAGATTCTCTGGCTCGCGGCCCTGCCCCTGCTTTTTCGGGCGGACATGAGGAAGGCCGCGGCCGCGGCGTAGCGCCGCTCACCGATTACGAGACCAGCGGAGCGGAACCGAGCTCGCAACTCCAACATCGGTCGAGCTCGAATTCGTTCCGTTGCCCGCAGGCGAGGCAGATCCAGTCCAAGCGCCGAACCCCCGACCGGACCCCATGGTGTCGTCCCAACGCGAACCCGGCCAACGAGGAAACGAACAAGGAGATGGCTGCGATGGCGATTGGATCCATGGAGGACGTCGCGTCGTTCCCGGTCCGGACTAAGAACGTTCCTGGCTGCCTATCCGAAATGAAACTCTTGCGCGCCCTCCGCGAGATCGCTGGAGACTAGTGTCCGATCACGCGGGACCCGAAGTAGAACGTGACGACGAGGGACAGCGCCTGCTCCGCGCGACCCGCGAAGACGCCCTGCTGGTTCGTGATGAGCGCGAAACAGATGTAGGCCGTCAGCCCGAGTGCGCCCGCCGCGACGAGGTCGCGGAAGATCGTGGCCAGGCGATGCCGGACATGGGTTTCATGCGCGCGTCGATGCACGAGCCAGGAAGCGGTGGCCCCGAGCACATAACCGCCAAGCACCTCGAGGACCGCCAAAAGGGCGGTCGGGATGCCTTGAAGGGACGGATCGTGGACGAGGAACCAGGCTGTAAGGCCTGCGAAACCGACGAAGAGGAGGATGCGGACAAGTCGCGGACGGTGAGGGATGGGCTGACCCGGTGTGACCGGCGGCGTTGAGGTCGCATGGCTCCCGAAGTAGAACGCGATGACGACCACGACCGCGTTCACGAGGACGGTCGGCACGGCGGCTTTCTGAACGACGAGCGCATACCCATACGCCGCCGCGACCACCACCGCGATTGCCCCGCGAACGCTCCCATGCGGGAGCCGGAGGGGCTCGGGCAATTCGCCCACCGGAGGGACGGCCACGTTCGCGCACCATCGATGGTGCGCTTAAGGCTGACGCTGGGTTCAGTCGATTCAGAAGAAGGAGGCAACCGCCTGCGTGAGGCGTCGAAGCAGGCGACCGTCGTTGTCGGACTCGCGCGATTCGTGGGGCGGGTGGTCCGAATGATTCGAGTGGACCCCGTCCGCGAGCCAGAGGCTCTCGCAGTCCCCGAACTCGGCGCGCACATACCGGTCCAAGTCCGTCGAGCGGCTCCGTTGCACGCCCGCGACGATCGAGGTGTACGGTGGGATGCTCATCACTGCGGCGACCTCCGAGTCCACGGATCCACCCCGCGCACGGCCCAGGCGTAGCGGACCGCGCAGTCCGACGGAAGGGCTTCGTTCGTCTCATCACTTGGCTTCGTAAATCGTCCGTTTCTCTTGTTCCAATGCATGTTTGTCTCATTGTAACGCCTGTTAATAAAGCCTTTGTTTTAATTATGGAAACCTTTATCTCAGAGCACAAACATACATTGTCCCGGAGGCGGCCTATGAAGGCTTTCAAGGTCATCAAGAGCCCCGAAGCATTTCAGCTTCTCGCGGACGAAACAAGGAGACGGATCATCTATCTCCTCCGGGCGAAGGAGATGACAGTGAGCCAGATTTCGGCGGAGCTCGGGCTCACGCCGCAGGCGATCTATCATCACATCCGCAAGATGCGCGACGCCGACCTTGTCGAGGTCGCGCGCGAGGAACGCGTGGACCACTTCATCGAGACCTACTATCGCGCAACCGCAGAGATGTTCAACCTCTCTCACGGCGAGGGGATGTCCCCGGCGTACGCCGCGGAGAAGGCCACGGAAGCGTTGCAGGCCCTTGCAAAGATAGGGCTGCGCGTACGGACGGATCCGGAAGTCGTGGCTCGCATCGTCGAGCTCGAGAAGCGCATGGAGGCGGTCGGCGAGAAGCCGGAGTGGGCCGAGGCGATCGCCGGTCTCGAAGACGTCGATTTCTTCGTGAAACAAGGAATCACACATCTCGCGAAACTGCTCACGATGACGGACAAAGAGTTCACGGAGTACCTCGGTGTCGAGCGCGAGTACCGCAAGCTCCTGCGGTCTCTCCTCGAGGAACCCGCGAAGCTCGTAGCGCTCGCCCGGAAGGCCTAGAGCTCCCCGATCTCTTCGCGCGAGATGACGAGTCGCTGGATCTGCGAGGTCCCTTCCCAGATCTGGAAGATCTTCGCGTCGCGCATCCACTTCTCGACGGGCTCGTCTTTCATGTAGCCCGCGCCGCCGAGGATCTGCACCGCGTCCGTCGTGACGTCCATCGCCATGTCGGCCGCGAAGAGTTTCGCGATGCTCGCCTCCTTGTTCATGGGCTCGCCGTGGTCGAGCATCCACGCGGCCCGCCACGTCAGCAGGCGCGCGGCGTCGATCTTCGTCTTCATGTCGGCGAGCATGAACGCGATTGCCTGCTTCTTCGCGATCGGCGTGCCGAACGCCTTCCGCTTGCGGGAGTAGTCGAGCGCGTACTCGTACGCGGCGCGGGCGATGCCGACCGCGCCCGAGGCGACGAGCGGTCGGGACGATTCCAACGTCTTCATCGCGCCGTAGAACGCGGTGCCCTCGTCCGTGCCGAGGAGGTTGTCCTCGGGGATCCGGCAGTCGTCCAGGATGACCTCCGCGGTGTGGCTCGCGCGAACTCCCATCTTGTCCTCGACCTTGCCCGTCTTCAGGCCCGGCGTGCCATGTTCCACGACGAACGCCCGGATGCCGAAATGGGCGCGGCTCTTGTCGAGCGTCGCGAAGACCACGTGGATGTCCGCGATCCCGCCGTTCGTGATGAACCGCTTGACGCCGTTCAACACCCATTCGTCGCCATCCTTCTTCGCGGTCGTCGAGATGTTCGCGACGTCCGAACCGGCGTCCGGTTCCGTGAGGCACAGCGCGCCGAGGCGCGCCTCTTTGCCGGTGAAGCGCGTCAAGAACCGTTTCTTCTGTTCCTCCGTCCCCATGTGGATGATCGGAAGATATGCGAGGCCCGCACCGATCAGTCCCGTCGCCATGCCGGCGCAACCCCAGTTCAACTCCTCGTTGACGATGACGTGGGTGAGGGCCGAATCGATGCCGCCGCCGCCGTAGGCCTCGGGGATGAAGGCCGTGTCCAGGCCGATCGCGTGTGCTTTCTTGATGATGTCCCAGGGGACCGTGCCCTTCTTGTCGTACTCGAGGGCGACGGGCCGCATCTCGCGCTCCGCGAACTCGTGCGCCGTCTTCTGGAGGAGCCGTTGTTCATCCGTCAGGTTGAACTCGACCATCGTCTCCGCCCCGCCGCTTCATAGGACGATGAGCCCCGCGATATTTAATCGTTCGATAGACATCACCGGGGTGTGCGCGTGCTCGTGGCCGGGGCCAGCGGCGTCCTGGGCCGCCGGATCGTGAGGCAGCTCGTGGCTCGTGGTCACACGGTCGTCGGGCTGGTGCGGAGTGACACCTCAGCAGAGACCGTGAGGTCCCATGGTGGTGAGCCCCGAACGGCCGATATGTTCGACACCAACGCGGTCGCACAGGCCGCGGACGGATGTGAGGTAATTGTCCGCGCGGCGACCGCCATCCCGACGAAAGTCCGCACCGGGTCCGGCGATTGGGCGATGAATGATCGGATCCGGCGCGAGGGGACGCGCTCCCTGGTCGCGGCCGCGACCCATGTCGGCGCCCGGGCGTTTCTCCAGGAAAGCGTCGTCTGGGCCGTCGGGACCTTGGACGGACGGCCGTTCGACGAGGACGCCCCGCCCGCGGGTGATCCGATCCTGGCCTCCGCCCTCGACGGCGAGCGGATTGCCCAGGAGGCCGGTTCGGCACACGGGTTCGACACGCTCGCGTTGCGGTGCGGCGGATTCTACTCCGCGGATGGCTGGCACACGCGGATCCTCGCGGAATCGATCGCGCGGGGACGGCCGGTCCTCATCGGCCGACAGAGCCCGGTATGGTCGCTCATCCACACGGACGACGCCGCAAGCGC
>DATGWB010000105.1:0-3468 GCA_035299725.1 Thermoplasmata archaeon | reverse complement strand
GATCGTGTCCGGATCGGACGAATACCCCGAGCCAATCGTCTCGCCGATCTCCTCCTCGATCACGCGCATCTCGCGGTCGCGGCGGACTTTCGCCAAGATCGACGCCGCGCTGACGACCGGAAAGAGCTCGTCGGCATTGTGCTGCGAGACGACCTCGACGGCGAAGCGAAGCTCGCGTTGGACACAGCGCTTAAATTCGATCTCGTCCACGTCGGCCGCGTCGACATACGCGGTCTCCGGATGCAGCCGCTCAATCAGCTGCGCGAAGAGCTTCGCCTCAAAGTCATTCAGGGACATCTCCGCGCGCATCATGTCGATCTCTTCCGCGGAGACCACGAGGAGGTCCCACGTCGCGCACTTCTCGATCTCGGGCGCCAGGGCCTCCCGCTTCTGCGGAGAGAGTTTCTTCGAATCCCGGACGTTCATGTGCCGCAACGCGACGTCCGACTCGACCGCGACGCCGGCCACGACGAGCGGACCGAGGACCGGGCCTCTCCCCGCTTCGTCGATGCCGAGGATCACGGCTCACGCCTCGAATAGCTCGCGGGCCGTCTCTTGCGCTCGAGCGATGACGTCCGCCTCGTCGACGGTTCGCACGACGCCAGCCGCCATGAGGACCTTGCCATCGACAATCGTCGCCTGCACATCGCTCCCCCGGCCGCTGTAGACGAGGTGCCGGATGACGCTCTCCGGATAAAAAGGAGTTGTGTGGGCGCCTTTCAACGAGACGACCGCGAGATCCGCGCGCTTCCCGACCTCGATCGAACCGATTTCCCGCTCGACGTGTAACGCACGGGCGGCGTGGATCGTCGCGAGGTCGAGGACGGTCTGGGCCGGCATGATCCGGGCGTCCCACCGCGTCGATTTGTGCAGGAGCGCGGCGACCTTCATGTCCGCGAAGACGTCCATGCCGTTGTTCGAGATCGGTGAGTCGGTCCCGAGGCCGACGACGACGCCGGCCTCGAGCATCTCCGGCACCGGGGCGACGCCGCCGCTCGCCAGTTTCATGTTGGACACGGGGCAATGGGCGACGCTCACGCCGCAGCGGGCGAGGGCCCGGACCTCGTTCATGGTGACCCAGGTGCAGTGCGCCGCGGTGACCCGTTCCCCGAGGAACCCGATCTTCTCGAGCCACTCCACGGGTCGGAGGCCGGTCTTCCGGCGGTGAGCCTCGACCTCGCCGCGGGTCTCCGACAGGTGCGTGTGGAGCCGGACGTCCCGGCGGTCGGCGATCTCCTTCGCCTTCGCGTAGGTCTCCTCCGAGGCGACATAGACGCCCTGGACGCCGACGGATGGGGTGACGAGCGGATCGTCCTTCTGTTTCGCGACGAACGCATCGGCGTTCTTCAGCGGACTCCCGTGCTGCGTTGTGAAGGCCTCGTCGAGGGTGACCCACGACAGAAACCCGCGCATGCCCGATTCGCGCGAAGCCCGTGCGACCTCGTCCTCCCAGTAGAACAGGTCGTGGAAGCTCGTCGTCCCGGACCGGATCATCTCGACGCATCCGAGGAGCGCGCCGATTTGCACGTCCCGTCGCGTCAGCTTCGCGTCGATCGCGGAGGCTCTCGGGAGCATCTCTTCGAGGGGGACATCGTCGGCGACGCCGCGAAGGAGCGTGTTTGCGACGTGCTGGTGTAGATTGATGAGACCGGGAAGGATCGCACAGCCGGAGCAATCGATGACGTCGTCCGCGGACCGGTCGACGTCGCCGACCGTGACAATCCGTCCGTCCTCGAGGAGGACGTCTCCCGTCACCACATGACGTTTCTCATCCTGCGTGACGACCAGGCCACCGCGGAGGAGGAGGGACATCGGGAGCCGTCGATGGGGCGAGCCGTAGAAAGGGTTTTCGAGGCTCTCGGCGAGGTCGACGACGCGAACGAGGGAGTTCCGGCGAAATCTCCGATGTGAAAGGGTATGGCGGTCCGAGCCGATTCGCATTCGTGGACCTCGACTTCGCGAAGGCGCTGCAACAGTGCCTCGATCAGGTCGATCCCGGCCGAGTCACCACCTGTGGCGCGATCGCGCGGGCATTGGGCGATATCCGAGCGTCCCGAGCCGTGGCCACGTGGATCGCCACCCGCCCGGAGACGCCGGGAGGGCATCGGGTGGTCCGCGCCGATGGTCGACCGGTTCTCGCATCGGCATCCCGGGAACTCTTGCACAAGGGCACGCACCTGTTCCGAGGTCGTGTCTCCGCCAATCGAATCTGGGATCTCTTGGAACCCACCGGATTCCTCACGGCCCTTCGCGAGGAACAACAACAGCTAAGCGATCGAGTAATCGAGCAAGACAGCGAAATGCAAGTCGAGCGCATCGCCGGCGTCGATGCCGGTTACGACGGAAATATCATGCACATCGTTGCGGTCTCTCTCGACGCGAAGGACCTCGGGCTCGTCGAAATCACCGCCGTGAAACGTCAGGCTGAGTTTCCCTACATCCCGACGTATTTAGCGTATCGCGAATTCCCCGGGATTGAGGCGGCCGTCCGTCGCCTGAAGCAGCGACCTGACGTCCTGCTGGTCGACGGCCACGGTCGCCTGCATCCCGCGCTCTTCGGCGTCGCGTGTTACGTCGGCGTCCGACTCGACCTCTCGACGATCGGTGTGGCGAAGCATCCACTCGTCGGCCGGGTGAGACCGGGAACCCGATCCCACTCGGGAGCGTCCCCAATCGAGTTCCGCGGTCAGGTCCGAGGATATGCGTGGACTCCACCGGGCCGCGCACGACCCATCTACGTGTCGATTGGTCACCGCATCTCGATCGAGCGCGCGCTCGAAGTGGTCCGCGGTTCCACTCTCCGCGGATATCCGGAACCTCTGAGGCTCGCCGATCGAATTGGCCGCGCGATGAAAAGGAATAAGGAATGAAAAACGGGAAAAGGGTGCGACGCGACGAGTCGCCGAGCGACATATCATCGCGGGGGCTGGCCGGGCAAGTGCCTATCTCTTCTTTTTCTTGCCCTTCTTTTTCTTGGCCACTTCTGTCCTCCCTATTTTCTGTATAGACAAAAGGGGTCTTAAAAGTAGCGAAGCGACAAAAAATCGTCCATTTTGCGATTTATATAAAAACGAGAAGATGCGAAACGCACATCGAAACCGTTTTGGAGTGCGCCCACATCACGCAATTCGTGGAACTTCTCGTGTTCGGCGCCGGCGCAATCGGAAGTTTCTTTGGGGCTCTTCTTTCTCAACGTCACGATGTGACGCTTATCGGGAGGGCAGAGCACATTTCCGCGATCAAATCACGCGGCCTCCGAGTTCGTGGAAAGACTGCGATCATTGCGAAACCGCGCGCTACGATCCGCGTGCCGCGCACCGCGAGACCGGATTTCGTGTTCGTCACAACCAAGTCGTACGATACCGCGAGTGCGATGCTCGCATTGCGTCCGTTGGCCGATCGAGCGATCTTCGTCACCCTTCAAAACGGCCTCGGGAACGCAGAGACCATCGCGAAGACCGCGCGGCG
>DATGWB010000104.1:0-5703 GCA_035299725.1 Thermoplasmata archaeon | reverse complement strand
CTCGAGGCGGTGGCGGGGAGCGCGCGCCGGGCGGACCTCGACGACCGGCTCGATATGGAGGTACCGGTACCGCGCGACCGCGTACGCGATGAAGATCGACCACATCATCGTGTACAGGGATCCGAGACCGAGTCGCGTATCGGTGCCGGTCAGCACGGGCCAGGCCAGCTCCGTGACCGCCGCCGGAACGGTCCCCAGGATCAGGCCCAGGACGACCACGCTTTGCATGCTCCGGCTCGGCGTCTTCCGCACGCGCCACCAGGAGCGCACGAAGACCAAGACGCTCGAGAACATCCAGAGGCCGAAGAACGGCGCGAAGTACGCGTACGTCGACGCGACGCGGGCGCTCGGCCCGAACGCGTTCGCCGACATGCCGGAGATGATCAGATTCGTCGAGGTGACCAGGTAGGCCCAGAAGACGAACGGTGCGTAGATGACGGCAAGGGCCCACGGACCGCGGAACCAAGGGCTCCGCGACGGGTACGTGAGGGCGAGGTGGTACAACGTCGCCGGGACGAGGACGATCCCGATCCAGGTGACGCGGGCCCAGAAGAACAACGCGTCCGACGACGTCCCGGGGGCGAACGACCGCTGGACGATCTCGCCGAGGTCCCAGATGATGAACGCGAGCATGACGAAGAACGCGGACCGGTTGGCGGACCGCCGCGGGGTCAGGCCGAGGACGTACGCGCCGAGGAACGAGCTGACGACCAGCGCGGCGAGGGGCAGCAGGGCGCCGAGCGCGAGGACGAACTCAGCGGGCGCCGCGTCCGTCATTCCGACACGATCTCGAAGACGCCGCGCTCGACGAGGAGCGGGTAGTAGTCCAGGTCATGCTCGACCCCGCGCATCTTGACGACGCCGAGATAGCGGCGCACGGAGGTGCTCATGCCGACGTCGACTTCGCGCATGCGCAGGTGGATGATCGTGTCGGCGAGGAACTCTTCGACCCCGAAGTGGGCGAAGGCCGTCGCGTCCCGGCCCATTTCGGACACCAGGAACGTCGTCGCGTTCAGGTCCCGCAACTCCTCGAAGAACTGGAAGATCTCGTTCCGGGGGCTCTCGAACGGCGCGAGAGCGTACAGCGCGTCGAGGCTGTCGAGGGCAATCAGGTCGCAGCCCATCTCCTCCTTGTATCGCGCAAGCTGGCGGCGCAAGCCCAGGAGCCATCGGGGCTGCTCGCGGACCTCCTCGATTTCGCGCCGCAACGCGCGCACGTCGATGATGTGGACGCCTTTCGCGTACCCCGGGTCCATGCCGAGCGAGGTCATCTGCGAGATGAGCGACGTGCGGCTCTGCTCCATCGATAGGTAGAGCCCGGAGGCACCGTGCTCCTTCGCCTCGTGGAAGAGGATGCGATAGACGAACGAGGACTTCAGGGAGCCCGGAGGTCCCGCCACGAGGACGATGTGCCCGCGCGGGATTCCGCCGCTCAGCCGATCATCCAAGCCGACGACGTACGTCGGAATCTTGTCGGTGGCTTGGGACAGCGTGGAACCCCCTCCCGCCCCGGAGCAGCGGCCGCCAGACAAAGCCCATGGCGAATAAAACGTTATCGAGGTCCCCGAGTGGAACTCGATCGAGCGAAACCGCGTGGTCGTCGATGAATCGGCTCACGGGCTCGGCGGCGGTCCGGGGCCTTTCTTGCGCCGTCGAATCTGTCTCGCGCTCAAGAACGCCGCGACCCCGATCGCCGCGACGATCAAGGCCACATCAAGCCAGGCCCCGATCGGGCCGCTCAAACTGAAGACGTTGGTGTCGACGCGGAAAACCAACGTGGCGGTCGCCGGGTTCCCAGCCCCGTCAATCGCGGTGATTTCAACGACGTGGTCGCCGTCGCGCACGTTCGCCAGGAGATAGCTCGTTTGGTCCGCGCTCAGGTTGATCGGATCGTCATGATCGAGGCGCAGACGGTACCCGGCGATTCTCGAGCCCGTCCCGTCCGCTTCCCACCCAACGAGGACGCGGCTCGAGGTGAACGTCGTGTCCGGATTCGGGGACACGAAATGGACGGTTGGCTTGACCGTGTCGACCGTCACGGGCACGCTTTCCGAGACCGCGTTTCCGACGGCGTCGACCGCGCGGACCACGACGACGTGAAGGCCGTCATTCGTCGGAGGGAACGAGTAGAAGGAGACCGACGAGCCCAACGTCACCGGTGTCCCCCCGTCGAGCTGGAGCTCCACATGGTCGACACCGGAATACGGATCGCTCGCGATCCACACGACCGGGATGCCGCTCACTGGAATCGCGGAACCGGCGGTCGGCACGAGGACCGACAGCGCGGGAGGCGACCGGTCGAGCTGGAACGAGGATGTCGACCACGGCCCCCAGGCGATGCCGTCGGAAAGACGTACGCGCCACCACCATGTCCCGTCCGGGAGGGCGGGCGGCACCCATTGGTAGGCGGTCGAGTTCGTCGGTCCGCTCGACACGTCGATTACTGCGAACGACGGATCTCGGCTCAGCTGGACCTCGAACGCGGTCTGCGGATCTCCCTCCGGGTCCGACGGAGTCCACACCAACGTCGCGGCGCCGAGCCAACCCGGGCCCGCCGGTTGGAGACCGGTCGCCGACGGTCCCTGGTCGAGTGCATAGGTCACCGTGACATCATCGATGGTCGGCGTCGCCGTCTTGACCTGGGCACTCAGGAGGAGCCGGTACTGGACGTACCGTCCCCGAAGCGGCGAGGGCGGCCGTCCCGATGCATCGACCGTCTGCCAAGCGGACCACGACGCGTCCGGCGTCGCGGTGTCCCCACTCCGGAGGGCGGCCGTCAGGCCCGTCGTCGACGGCACCTGCGCCCCTTCCTGAATCGACTGCCAGGTCGTGAGCCGGGACCCGGAGTCAAACACCGACGAGACATACGTTCCCTCGGGGTCGTACATCGAGACGTTCATGTACACACCGATCTGGATCGTCGAGCCGTCGCCTCCCGCGAAATACATCCGAGGCCCGGAGGGATCGTCCAGGGGGCTCGGACCGGACAGGCTTGTCGAATCAAACGCAGGCGCGGGCTCGGGGACGTAGACGGGGTTCCCCGGAGACTTCGTCCAATGGAAGCCGTCGCTCGAGGTCGCGATCCCGATCGACATCGTCACTCGATCCGTGCCGGCGAAGAGGAGGCGCCACGTCGACCCCGGGGTCGCGGCCGGGGTGTTCGTGTCTTGCGAGTCCCACGCGCCGGAGGATCCCAGAGCCACGATCGGATTGCCGGCGTACGGAGTGAAGCTCGTGCCGTTGCTCGAGGTCGCCACGCCGACCCGGGTATTCGAACCGTCCCACCCGGAGAAGAAGAGCCAATACGTGCCGAGGCGGTCTTGCACCACCCATGGGGCGCCCGTCAAGCCGACGTCCCACGCCTGATTCGGGGCCAGCGCAACTCCGGTGACGCTCCAGCTCACGCCGTCGAGGGACGTCGCGTGGTAGATCTGGGCCCAGAACGTGAACGGGCCTCCGCTCCAATAGCCGGCGCTGAACCACATGTGGTACGTCGAGCCGATTTTGAGGACAGATTGTCCGGCGACGCTGTCCCAGTAGTACGGCGGCGTGAGGACATCGATGATGACGCCGTGTTTCGTCCAAACGATTCCGTCTGCGGAGGTCGCGTAGAGCATCCGGTTCCGGTAGCCGTCTTGCCCGGAGTACCACATCTTGTATGTGCCGTCGGACTCCCGGAGGACGAACGGATACCTCGCATACAGGGAGTCGGCCGCGCCCGGCGGCCCGGTCGGCAGGACGACGCCAGCGTTCCCCCACACGGTGCCGTTCGAGGTCAGGTGCAAGGTGCCTTCCGGCGTTGCCGTGACGTTCGAGAGCGTCCCGCTTAGGAAATCCTGCTGGGACGTTTGCGTCCAGGTCCCGGCGGAGGCACGGGGTGCGAGCAGCAGGCCCCCAAGGAGGAACCCCATCACCAGGGCCGTGGCGAAAAGCGGGGAGGCGGACCGTGAACTCGCTGAGCGCAAACCGTGATGCAAGACCCGAGTTGGAGCCGTCGGCCGGCTGCCCCCCACTGAATGATAGCAATGGCGGGGAGGCGCCATAAAGGTGTTGCCACGATCGGCTTCGACACGGGGTCCCGCTCGAGGTTCCACGGGACGAACGCTTAAGTCGGCCCGGCCATTCTTGCGCCGGTTCGCATGCCCGCGGCAGTTGTGGTCGGCGCGCAGTTCGGCGACGAAGGCAAAGGCAAGATCGTCGACTTCCTGGCGGACCGCGCGGACGTCGTCGTGCGGTTCCAGGGAGGCGCGAACGCGGGACACACGGTCCAGGTCGGCCAACAGCTTTACGCATTTCATCTTCTTCCGTCGGGCGTCCTTCGGAAGCGGGCGATGAACGTGATTGCGAACGGCGTCGTGATCGACCCGGCACAGTTGTTAAAGGAAATCGACGAGACGCGCGCCCACGGCCATTCGGTCCAGAACCTGCGCATCAGCGATCGGGCCCATGTCGTGATGCCGTACCACAAGATCATCGACGGGCTCGAGGAGACGCTGAAAGGCAATTTGGGGGCGGGCACGACGCTCCGCGGCATCGGGCCTTCTTTCGAGGACAAGGTGGGGCGATTCGGGATCCGAATGTGCGACCTCGTCGATCCCGTCGCGCTCCGAGAAAAGCTCGAGACGATCGTCCCGATCAAACAGCGTGTCATCGAGGCGTACGGCGGGACGGAGCGGCTCGATCTCGAATCCATTTACAAGGAGCAGGTCGACTACGGTGCCCGGCTCGCGCCGTTCGTCGGGGACACGTCCGTATGGCTCGACGCGGCGATCCGGCGTCGAAAACGAGTCCTATTCGAGGGCGCCCAAGGCACACACCTCTGCATCGACCACGGGATCTATCCGTTCGGCACGTCGAGCGATTGCGTCGCCGGAGCGGCCTCCGTCGGCGCGGGGATCGGACCCCAGTTCTTGACGGACATCATCGGCGTCGCGAAGGCCTTCACGTCGCGCGTCGGCACCGGACCGTTTCCCACGGAGGTCGAAGGGGACACCGCGGAATACCTGCGCGAACGGGGCGGAGGCGAATACGGCACGACGACCCGTCGGCCACGGCGCGTCGGTTGGCTCGATCTCGTGATGCTCCGGTTGGCTGTGCGCGTGAACGGTCTCGTGAGCCTGGCGGTGACGAAACTCGATGTGCTCGGCGGGCTCGACCGGATTCCGGTGTGCGTGAGCTATCGGGCCGATGGAGAGACGATCAAGGAATTCCCCGCGAGCATGCGGGTGTTGTCGCGGTGCGAACCGGTCTACCGTGAGTTCAAAGGCTGGGCGGATCTCACCGAATCCCAGTGGATTGCGATCGCGAAGAAAGGGAAGAGAGCGCTGCCGGAAGTCGTGCGGAAGTATCTCGGATTCATCGAGGCGCAGCTCAAGGTTCCCGTCCGGATCATCTCAGTGGGGCGACCTCGGGCCGCGACGATTGGCCACTGACGGCGTTCAACTCGTCGATTCGAGAGCACGGTCGTTTTCCAACCGAGCGATGCGCTCTCGCAGGTCGCACGCCTTGCAGATCTCGTTCACGGTCGGCTCGCCGCATCGGGCGCACGCATTGAGCGTTGCGGGCGGATACTTCGCCTGAAGTAGCGGACGCATCTGATCGTAGCCGCTCACGATCGCATGGCGGGTGCCGGGGCTTTCCTCCTCGAGGCGGTGTACGATGTCCCGGAATCGGCCGCGCTGAGCCCGCTCCGCGTACGGACAC
>DATGWB010000103.1:0-5381 GCA_035299725.1 Thermoplasmata archaeon | reverse complement strand
CGACAACGAGCGAGTCGACCCGCAGACTGTTCGCGCTGGGGGCTCCCGGGGTGAGGTGATCCACGAATCTGACCATGACGGTCCCTCCCGAAACCTCGGAGGACGCCAAGCTCCGATCGAACGACTGATCCGTCATCCGAGTCGCCCACGCGGAGGTCGTCCAGTCCCACACCTGCACGAGCACGTTCTCGTTGCCGATGTGGTCTTCCACGAGTAAGCGGTCTTCGCCCGAGCGGTAGCCGATCGATGCTCAGTCGTACAGAATGTTGAACGCGTTCACGATTTCCGCAGCCAGAACGACGCCCAGATCGATGTTCAGGGACGTGGGGTGCCGGCGTCGAAGTCCGTCGTCGAGGTGAATGCGGGACCCCCGCGCCGCTCGCGTTCCTCGAGCCGACCAAGGCCACCGTGACGAACACAAGGACGAGGAAGACGGACGCGAAACGCGCTCGCCCGATGCGTCTCTTTTCGGTACCCATTGTAGCCCTCCCTCCAGGGAAATTCGAAAACCGCCGCGAGGATGTGTCCGTCACGGATAGGTTACAGCTTCTCCTCCGCCCGAAGCGTATCCGAAGCAATTTATCAGGTTGTGTCAAAATGTGCGCTCCTGCGGGGCCGACTCATGACAAAACCGTACTAGTAGGTCCGCTGCGCTCCCAAAGACCTGGGAACACGAAAAACAGGTGTCGCGTTTCGCCTCAATCGCGGGAATAATCCATGCCGATGCCGACGTTCCGGAACGCGCCTCGACGCGGCTTCAACCGCGCGTACCAGGTCGCTGGCCGTGGCGATCTACCTCGAGCGGAGGCAGCTTCCGGAGAAGACGCTGAGTGGACGAATGTAAAGCCACTCCGCTCAGGTTGGTCGGGGCGATAACGAGGACGGCAACCTGGGGATTCACCTTCAGGGCGAGCATCCGACGACCGTCCACAATGAGTGCGATTTCCCGAGGACCCGGTCCGCCCAAAGCCTCGCTCATCGTTTCAATGGACCCAATCAAGGTGGCGGCCATCACCGTGACGACTTCGATGGGAACAGATTTCTTGGTCCACGCCGCGATGACTTTCCCCGTCCGTGTGAAGATGAGGACGGCCTCGAACGGGTCTCTCGCCTCGATCACCGAGGTGAGATCGATTGGAGGCGGAACGGAAGGGGGCACGGAGGCGATCACGATAAGCGTTTGACGCCGAGGCTATAAACAGAAAGCCTCTGCTATCAGAAATGTCAATTATCGCCGGCCAGCGTTGTTTGGGGCCGGACGCGGGGTCAAGGGGCCATCCACGATCAGCATGGGCGCGCAACCGCGAAGGTTCATGCCCGAAATGTCAGTTCGCTGCGCCTCAAAGTCCCGTCTGCTTTGGGTTGAGGGGAGCTGAAGCGTTTCCCGGAATGGCTGTGAATCAGCCGTTTACCCTGCCGGGTGCTGTGAAACGTACAGAGAGGACCCAAGCTCGATTTTCCAAATCGTGATAAACGAACGGCCAAAAGGCTTACGGGCGTTTGCCTCTGGCTCAACGAGGGGCCCGGCGATCCACCGGGGTCGCGGGGACCTCTGGGGGAGAGTGACGGCGGCATCCGGGAAAGCAATCGCAGGAAGCGCTTCCGCGGGGTCCGGCGGGGCAGCATCGGAGGTCAGACGGCTACGCTTGCCCTTTGCCGCCGCAGTCGGCGGCGCCGCGGCAAGGAAGGCCGCCAAGCGACTGCTCGGAAACTCCTCCTTGTTCCGAACCATCTTCCGCCCCTTGAGTCGCTGGGTTGTCCGATGCCACGTCCCCGGAGGGGTCGAGCTGAGCCTGCGCCCCTTTTCGAATGATCCCTGGATTGTGGGGGAGGTGTGCGGCGCCCGCGTGTATGAGCGGGGCCGAGGCTATTGGAGGGCATGAACACCCTCGATGTGGGCGCCCACATCGGAACCGCGGCGACTCGCGCCTCCCGACAAGTCGGCCCTCAAGGCTGCGTCATTGCGTTCGAGCCTACGCCGGAGAACCATCGGCTCCTCCTCGAAAACCTCCGGCACAACGGGTGCGGGAATGTGAGGGTCAGTCCGACGGCCGTGAGTTCGCACGCCGGGGTTCGAGCGTTCCGCGTGTCGCGGGTTGGGGCCTCAGGCGGTAGCGCGTTGGAGCCTCTCGAGATGGCGATGGCGACGAACCGCGTGCATTCGGAGATCATCGAGGTGGAATGCGTTACGTTGGACGGCGTCGTCGGGCAGCTGTCCCTCCCTTCCGTGGACCTTCTCAAGATCGATGTGGAGGGCCATGAGCTCCAGGTGCTCGTTGGTGCGATCGACACCCTGCGCCGATTCCATCCCCGAATCTTCCTGGAGACGGACCCTCGCGGTCCCCTCCATCGAGACATCGAGTCGTTCCTCCGAGACCACGGCTACGAGACTAGGAGTCCAGAGGGCGCGCCGTGGATCCTCTATGGTGAGCCACGAGCTCCGAGCTAGGCGATTGCAGAGCGGCTCACGCGTGGTCCAATGAACAGAGAGCCTTCGCCATCACCCGTGGGAATTATCGCGGAGCTCCGCCGCCGTAGTGCGATTTGAGACGTTGCAGGATTGGTTTCATCACCGGAGAGAAGGCCGAAGCGAAGGTTCATGTCCGGTGACGCCACTCGACTTGGCCTCATCGTCCGTCGCATCGTGGCCTGCTCATGGTTGAAAGGGGGAGTGGAGAAAGAGCAGCAACAGCACTAGTGTCAACGATACTGGTGCTCGCGGTTCTCATCCTTGCGAGCGTGGTGTTCGGTCAACCGCTCAGTTCGTCCTCGCAATCGACCGCGGGGGTGCCGTCCCGCAAGATGAACGCCGTCGGGTCCGTGTCCAGTGCCGCCGGCGGGTTCCTCATAGCGACGCGCTCCGGGAGGTACGCAAACTCGTGTAGCCGGACGAAACCGGATGGCGGCGAATCGTGCCCCGCCGTCGTCCAACACGGAGCAATCGCATCCTCCGGGACTGTGGGGACGAGCTTCGATTACGTTCTCATCATCCTCATGGAGAACCGGGCGATCTGCGACATCATGACGTCGTGCGGGGGACGGGCCGACTTCATGACCGGGCTTGCAGATGTGAACGGATTGGCGACATCGTACGTCGAATGTAGCGATCGGAGCCTCCCCAACTACCTTTGCCTCACCGGCGGCTCGCATTTCGGCTGCACCGGATATGACGGCCTCCCGCGTTCGAACACCTGCACGAACCTCACCTGGGTGGCACCGAACATCGTCGACCGGCTCGTGGGGGCCAACCTGACATGGAAAGCGTACATGGAAGATATGCCGACCAATTGCTACGGCGCGAACAACGGCACCTACCTGGTGCGACACGATCCGTTTGTGTACTACGGCGACATCGTCGACAACGCAACCCGGTGCGACCGGGTCATTCCCGCGGGAACCGCCGACGAAACCCTGCTCCATGACTTGAACTCGACGTCGAATGCTTCGAACTACATGTGGTTGACGCCGAATCGATGCAATGACATGCACGATTGTGGCGTGCCGGTGGGAGATACCTACCTGGAGGGTCTGATCCCGCAGGTTCTGAACAGCACGGTATTCAAGACGCAGCGGGCCGCGTTGTTCATCACCTTCGACGAGGACAGCGATGGCAACGGCGCTCCCTCCATATACACAGTTTGGGCGGGACCCACGGCGAAGGCGAACTACACGTCGGCCGCCGCCTACAACCATTCATCGCTCCTTGCGACGCTCGAGGCCAATTGGGCCCTTCCGCCACTGACCGCTAACGACTCGAATGCCGCCAACATGAACGAGTTCTTCGTCGGATCGCCGGCACCGCCTGGCAGTCCCACGCCGCGGTTCACCGCCTCGCCCGCATGGCCTCGGCTGAACGAGACCGTCATCTTCAACGCGTCAGCCTCGTCCGATCCGAACCCCAACGCGACGTTACAGTTCCGTTGGGACTGGGAGAACGATGGGACGTGGGACACCCCATGGTCCACATCGCCGACCACGTTCCATGCGTTCTCTCCGCCGGGAATCTATACCGTGGTGCTCCAAGTGAAAGACTCGCTGGGGCACGTCGACGACAAATACCAAGAGGTCGCCGTGGACGGACTACCTCCGGTCACCGATGTGTTCGTGAATGGCCCGCGGGGGCTCAACGGCTGGTACACGGGGAACGTGACCGTGACACTGACTCCGACGGACGATCTCAGCGGGGTCGCGAACACGAATTACAACTTCGACGGGGGCGCGTGGGAGACGTATCTCGGCCCGCTCAACGTCGCGGCCGACGGAACCCACGTCCTCCGATATTATTCGGTCGATCAGGCGGGCAACGTCGAAGCAACGAAAATCGCACAGGTGGACAAGGACGGGACTCCTCCAGTCACTTCGGCCACGTTTGCGGGGACGGTGAATGGCAACACGTTCCTCACGCCGATCAACGTCACGCTGCACGCGTCGGATATCGGGTCCGGCCTCGCCCTGACGGAGTACCGCGTGGACGGTGGCGCGTGGACGAATTACACCGCCACCTTCGGCGTCAACGAGACGGGTACGCACACGGTTCGGTACCATTCGGTCGATATCGCCGGGAATCCGGAGGCGCCGAATGCCTTCGACGTCGCGAACGGCAGCGTCAGCGGAGTCGCGGGCCTGTCCTCGACCGCTTACTTCCTAGGGACGCCCGGCTCCATCGGCTGGTACACATCGACGGTCCATATCACGTTTAACCTCACCATCGGGACCACCCCACCAGATTCGATTTGGTACCGAATCGATGGGGGACGTTGGAAACCATACGCCTTGCCGCTTACCGTGAACCAAGATGGAATCCACGACCTCGAGTACTACGCGACCAACGGTGCGGGCTTGGACGAAGTGATTCATCACGACATCATCCGGATCGACACGGCAGCGCCTGCGACCTACAGCAATCTGTCGGGCGTCCTTGGGGACAACGGCTGGTACCTCTCGAATGTAACCGTGAGGCTCAACGCCTCGGATACGGGGAGCGGCGTGCAGTCCATCCAGTATCGAGTCGATGGCGGCGCTTGGGTCGTGTACAACGCGCCGTTCCTCCTCTCCTCCGGGGGGAGGCATTCGCTTGAATTCGACTCGGTTGATGTGGCAGGCAACCTGGAGACCGCGGACAAAGTCCCCGTAGACATCGAGGATTCGACTCCCGCCGTGATCTTTCTCACTCCGGCGGCCAACGCCACAACGACCTCTCCCGTCTCGATCGCGTGGAAGAATGCGGATAACGACTCGGGGATTCGAGGATACCTGCTGAGCGTCGATGGGAGCCCCTTCGCCCCGATCGGGAATGCCAGCCACGTCACGATGAATCTCTCCGTGGGATCGCACGTCATCCGCGTCAGCGCGACGGATCTCGCGGGCCTCGCCACGGTCGA